>DUZB01000166.1 GCA_013349725.1 Deltaproteobacteria bacterium
AGGATGCCGGGGAGTTGGTGGAAAACTGAGTGCTTCCAGCGGAATTGGAACCGGTGTTTAACCAGTCCGCCTGAAGTCCCGGGTTTGTACCGTCCAGGGAACTCCACCGGATTCCCAGGTCCCTTGAAAAACCCGTCTGAGCTTCCACCACCCGCGCCTCGATCATCACCTGCTTTTCCGCAACATCCAGCTTGGAGATGAATTCCTTGACCTTTTCTATCTTGGCCCTGACCCCGTTTGCGATGATCATGTTGGTTCCGCCATCATAGGAAAGATACAGGTCCATGGCGACAATCTTGGTCTCCTTCCCCTGCTTCTCTTCACCCTCTTCCTTTTCCTTCGATTCGCCTCCTTCAATGTCCAGGATGCCCATGATGGGAGGTATGGCGGTCGGGTCACCCACCAGCATTTTGTAGATATCCGAGGCCTTTCTGTTTCGGATCACAATGAATTCAATGACTTTGGCTTCGAAGATTCCCTGGAGCCGTTTGGCCGCCATGAGGGCGTTTTTGCGGTTTTTATCGGCAATCTCCATATCCACCAGTTTGCTCCTGGGGACTACCCAGAGCACATCATTTTCAATCTGGTAGGTCAGCCCGTTGGGCCGAAGAATCATTTCAATAGCTTGATCCCAGGGGACGTCGTTCAGGGTCATGGAAATCTTTCCGGTAACATCGGTCCCCCAAACAATATTGATGCCGGCCACTTCGGAGATCAACCGGAGGATATTCCTGATATCCGTATCCACGAAATCAAAGCTCATGCGCTGACCCGCATATTGCTGAGAGGTTGCTTCGTACATGACGGCTTTGGAATCCGTTTTTTTCCCGTTGCTGTCTTTCCCCCCAGTAGGCTTGGATGAAATCTCCCGAGGTTTGTCGCCTGCCGACCCGGCAGTCTTTTGGGAGGAAGGCTCGGAAACGCGGACGGCGCTTTTTGGAAAGGCGGCGAAATCTATATGCAAGGCCGGTCCTTCCCGGCTGATATAATATGGCGCCAGCTCCCTGAGTGTTATGATAAGAGAGACATCCGGGATGCCCCGGGGGTCAACCACCTTTATGCTCTCCACCACCCCTTGAAAGGATTGCGTATCTAACTTTTTTATGAGCGAAGCACTTATGGAGCTGTCTTTGAGGTCAAGGGTCAGGGTTCTATTGTTGAGTTTCACCTGGTATGGCAGTTCTTTTTCACAGAATATGGTCAGCCTTGTTCTGTTTTTTTTCGGTTCGGGAACTTCCACATTGAGGATTTGCGGAAGCGAAGATGCCTTCGGTGTCCGGTCAGCCACCTTCGGGAGCAAGTGGTACGAGCTTTCAAACGTGCCGGCCTTCGGTGTCGGGTCAGCCACCTTCGGGGTTCCAAGCTTTGCGATGCCTCCCGGACCGATTACCAAGATACGCGTGAGGTTCCCTTCCGTCGTCACAGTGCAATCACTTCCTTCCTCCCGCAGGTAGAGGACAAGACCGGTATATCCGGAACCCCGATCCTGCATGGATATCTCCCGCACAGGGCCGCTCTCCGCCGTGACGGCCTTTGAAAATGCACTGCCGGGAATGCCCTTTATATCAAGGCAGACGCGGGGAGGTGAAGGCAGCGTGAAAACCGGGCTGAAGATGGTTTCGGTCGAGCTGGTGATCGCGATAACGGAACGGTCGCCTTCCGGGGTAAGCGAAATAGTCTCAAGAACAGGGGTTCCCGGGGCTTTTTCATCCCGGGTTGTTTCAGGAGTGGTGCAACCCCACAGGAAAAACGATGAAATGATGATGAGAGCACAAAAAAAGTGCCCGGTCGGTCTGCGGGTTTTTCCGTTCATATTCTTATCCCCGGTTTGAATTCGTTTATTTCGGCGATCATAATCCGAAAACCTTATACACTTCCGTTACCTTCCGGATTCCCTTTACGGGATCATCCTTGCTTGCTTCTATTTCAAGCCTTCTGACAAAGATTTCCGGCCTGTCCCTGCGATAGACATAGTTGATTACGTAGATGTTCAGCCCCGGTTTTACCGAAAACTTGAATCTTGTCACAAACTCAGCCCTGGGTTTCTTGGTTCCGTAGTCGCTTTCCGCCAGGGGTTTCAGGGTGGCCGTGGCAATATGAAGGCCGACTTTCATCATGATGGGCCAGTCCTGTTCCGCCGTGTGCAGTTTCCACCCCATGCCGGTTTCCAGCATGGAAAGTCTCTTGCTTTTGCCGCTTCTGTTCCACAGGTACATGAATCGAAGGCCGGTATCGCCTTTTTCAAAGGGAATGAAATAGTAATCGCTGCTTTTCTGAAGCACGTAAGGCTCAAGCGGGTAGCCGGAATCCGTGCTTTCCTTGATGACGAGAGAACATTCTTTGATGATATAGCTCATTTCCTTCAGGGTATCCAAACTTTTCACACGACTCTGCATCACCTCTCCCGTTCGACTTCCAAGAGACCCCGCGTCATCTTCTTTTCGCTCATCATAGACCAGTCCATCCCCCTTAATCTTCCAGGAAAGGTTGAGGTCGTCCACCAGGGGCTGGCTCAGGAAGACCACCTGGGCCAGGTCTAACTCTTTTTTGAAAGCCGCGGTCTCTTTTTCGCCGGGAGCCAAAATCCGAGCGAAAAAATCAAAGCCCGATTTGGTAAAGTTCAGTTTCCACTGGTTGGGAGCCTCGTCCCCCCCGCCTTGAATGTTTCGTCCAAACGGTTCCAGTTCCCATGTATTGAAGTGGGGCGGCACGGTTCCCCAGAGAGACACGCGACATAACAGATCCGTCATGCTCACGGCCTTTATGGCGCCCAGGATATACACATCGGCGCCCAATTCATCCGCCATTCGTTCTCTGATCAGATGGTCCTGATCAACCTGGTCAGGGGCCATCGCCATATCTCCGATGATTTCCTGAGCGGGCAGAAGTTTAAACGGCTGGTTGCTTCCGAAGGCGACCCTGATCCTGTTCGAAATGTACCTTGAGCCTACGGTAATGTTTCCTTCCTGATCCGTAAAATCGAAGATCGCAATTTTTATAACCGGCTTGTTTTTATTATGAAAATACTTCGTGGCGATTCTCTCCATCAGGGACCGTGAGAGTTCATCGATGCCGGCATTGAGCTGTACCATTTCCCCGGTTTCGCCCGCGGAGATTTTCTCAGCACGATGTTCCATGAGGCGGACTCCCCCCCCGCTGCTCTTTGTCTGCTGTTTGCCGGGATCCTCCACGATAGAGACACCCCCGGCGCAATTTGCCGAATTCTGGTAAAACAGCCCCAGAGACAGCCCCAGAAACAAAAACGAGAGAATCTTTACAGTCTTTTTCATAAATCTTTCCTCAATATTCGGTTACCAGTTGCCGGCAACCGGTAACCGGTAACCGTAAACCGCTTTATTCAAACAGCTCATCCTGCAACTTGAGATCCACTTCCTTGAATTTGAGTTGAAAATCCTTCGTCAGGTATGGCTCGTCGATAACGACCTTTCTGTTGCGATACAATATTTTCTTTATCACGCCCCCGTTCGTTCCGATGGCGATGCCCTTTTTCAATATATACCCCATGCCTCTCGGATCCCTGACCATGGCCCAGTCCTTCCCATTGTCTTTCACAATGGCGGTAAGGGTAAGCTGAGACAGCTCCAGTTTCTGCAATTCCGTTTTTGGCTCTTTGAGCTCCCGGAGCTTTCTTTCGGCATCAATCTGTTCCTGTTTCAGTTTCGCCTCCCTTTCAAGCTGTTCCCTGTTTCTCCTCTCCAGGTCAAGCGATTCATTTCGCTTGCTTCGGATAAAATAGGAAACAAAGGGGTCCGGCAGTTTTTCAGGATCGAAAGGAGGCCGAAGTTTTGGCGGTTCCTGCTTCACCGCCTCTTTCTCGACGGTCTTTTCCGGCTGTACCTGGTTTGCGGCCATAACCGGAGAAAACAGGCAGACTCCACCAAGCATCACGAAGGTGCAGGAGAAAATCAGGAGATATGTCAGGATGCGTTTCATCATAATTCGTTCATGCCAACCGCTATTTTTTCTTCTCTGCCGGTTTGGGCTTTTCTTCCTTTTCCTTGAATCGGTAGGTTATGGCGTTGCACCTGGTAATGAGCGTTTCGGAAAGGTTTTCTTTGGGTCTCATGGATACATTGATAATGCTTACGATCCGTTTCATCTTGCTGACTTTGTAAAAAAACTCGGCCACATTCCGGTAATTCCCCTCCACTTCAATGTTTACCGGGATCTCCACATAAAAATCCTTCTCCGCTTCCACCTCGGGCACGAACAGCTTGAATTCCAGACCGGCCTCTATTCCCTGCTCGGTAATTCCCCTGAGCAGGCTGGGTATCTCTCTCGCGTCCGGCAGAAGTTCAAGAGCTGCCAGGAGTTCCTTATCGATTTCCGCCTTTTTTGCTTTCAGTGCAGGCAGATCCTTTGCCCTGATTTTCCCTATCCTGATCTTGTCTTCCAGGGCGGCGATTTCTGTTTCCTTTTGACTGATCGCTTCGGCCTTGGGTATGTAGATGAGATAAGTGAATCCCCCTCCCAAAATCGCAATAACCCCGAAAAAAATCAGAAGCCTGTGGAGGCGCTTGATTTTTTCCGCCTTTTTGGCGATGACGTCAAACGGCTTTTTCCAGGGAATCTGGGGAAGTTTCAACTTCAGATTTGGTCTTTTCGATGAAATATCAGGAATCTTCAATTTCAGCATTTTCTATTTCCCCTTTTTCGCGCCCTTCTGCTCAGGTTCCGGTTTGGGCTTGATGAAACTGGTTTTACAGGTAAGGACGAAATTGGATGCCTTCAGTTTGTAATTGGGGAAATTCTGCAACTGGGTGCTCTTTAAATCCACATCAGTAATATGTTCGGCCTTGCCAAGGCTGGTCATGAAACGCGCCACTGTGTTATTATCCATTGCGGAGCCCTGGAGCGTCAGCAGGCCCTTGGATTCGGAGAGAGAGTTCAGCCACAACCGTTCCACGGGAGCCGCGTAAGCAACCTCCTCAAGCATCAGCAGCGACCCCGTCCTGTCTTTTTCGAGACCTTCAATAACTTCAAGCCGGGTTTCTACGATCTTGATTTCATTCTTGAGCAGGCTGATCTCCCGCATGATTTTGTCATACTGCCTGGCCTCCTCTGTCAACCGGGTTTCCTCATTTGTAAGTTTGTCCAGTTTCTGGTTGAGAGAAATATGCAGGTAGCCACTGACGACAAAAAGAAAAAGCAAAGTGAGAAGAAAAATGCTGACTTCCCGCCTGATATTTTCCCTTTTCCTGGCTGCCCGAAATGGCAGTAGATTGATCTTTATCATCTAAAACCCTGCAATTAGCTTCTTACGCATTAAATCTGACAGATTATCTCTCAGAACGTTTAATTATTGAAATAAAGGGCTTTTTTTACGGATGAACGTCCAACATCGAACATCGAACGCCCAACATCGAATAAAAAAAACGAATGCTGAATATTGACAAATTCGTAAAAAGTCCCAAAGCCCGTCACCCTCGCGAAAGCGGGGGTCCATAAGCACCTGACTTTCCTGGATTCCCGCTTTCGCGGGAATGACGAAAACGGATGATTTTGGACTTTTTACGACTGCATCAATATTGAAGGTCTGAATTTTTTTCTCCACCTCATTCACCATTCGATGTTGGACGTTCGATGTTCGATGTTCATAAGTTTTAGCCCAAAATTCAAATTTCAAATACCTGTGGATAGCTTTTAGCAATTAGCCCGCCCACTGCAGCGACTTGTTCGGCTTCCGGCATACTGGCCGTAATCTCCCGCAAGTAGTCCTCTGAATGATAAATCCTCATCCAAGTCGGGCCAATGGAGACCGTAGGGAGATATTTCGATGTTGTTCAATTGCTCCTTGGTGCCGTCCGTAAGACGTCGATTCCCAGTAATCGGAAAGCGGATGATCACACCACTCTCCATCTCAATAACGACATGACCATGCTCACAATGGGCAGTGTACGCAGTGTCAACCAAGGTGCTCATACCATTTCTCCAGAATTAAGTTTCTATTCTCACTGGTGAGTTTGAGCGCCTTGCTTAACTCGCTCATTTTAAACCCTTGAGATTCACGCAACTCCACAAGTTCCTCGACATCAAAGACAGCCTCACCGCCTCCATAGCGAACATGAACATGGACTGGCCCATGTTCGTTGCTGTAGAAGAAGAACTTGTATCCATCTTTCTCAAATACAACCGGCATCAATGACTCCGTGCATGACCGCAATTGCCGAACAGTTCATTGCTTTTTTCACGTATCATTATTTGTCGCCGATACTTCTCAGCGCCAAACCCACTGCCACACCGGCCTGTGGAGCGATATAGTTCAGATAATCCAGGTCAAAATGTTTTTCGTTGATGGAAATATCAAAGAACGGATTCAATTCCTTTACGGTGATTCCGGTTTCCATTTCAAGGTATCTGGCAAATCCCGGTAGCCTGCATGACCCGCCGGCTAACAGAATTTCCGCCACGGGTCCACCAGCGTATGTCCCGGCAACAAACTCCAGCGCGCGCCTGATTTCCTTGACCCAGGTGGAGACCTGGGAAGTGAATATGCTTTCCAGAGAGTCTCGACGTCCTTTTTCTTCGGAACCTCCCAGCTTGATTTTTTCCGCTTCCTCAAAAGTCACATCGAAAGCGGCCATGATATCTCCATTAATCCGTGCTCCGCCATAGGACGAATCTCTGGAAAATATGGAAATCCCATTTCTTATGGTGTTTATCTGCAGTTCGTTGGCGCCGATGTTTATGATGGCAAAACTGCCCAGAGGGTTCTCAACGCTTACTTCCACTGCGTTCTGGAGGGCGAATACATCAACATCCAGGATTACAGGATTCAGGTTTGCGGCATTGATTAGGTTGATGTATTCTTCCACCACATCTTTTTTGGCTGCAACCAGCATGACATCCATCATCTGTGACGTTGCCGGCGCTTTTTTGTCATCTTCATCCTCATCACTGTCACTTTTTACACGGGGTAAAACGGCAAAATCGATATTGACATCATTGATGTCGAAGGGGATATGTTTTTCGGCCTCTTGGTGGATGAGCGCTTCCATTTCCGTTTCATCCGTTTTATCCAGTTCTATTTTTTTTGCAATCACCGCATAACCGGACAGAGATACGGCAACATTCCGGTTGTTCACCCGCAGGTTGTCAAACAGGTTCCTGATAACGTTGGATACCGCTTCAATATCCTTGATGGAGCCTTCCACAATGGCTCCATGGGGGACTCCCACCATGCCGAAATTTTTGAGGTTTCTTCCGTTCTTGGTGTGTTCGATCTCCACCAGTTTAATGGCGCAGGAGCCTATGTCGAGACCAACAACTTGATTTTTATTAAGAATTGCCATAATCACAGTAAGGGCTTCGAAATGGGGAATTGCCCTTTTAGATCGATTTCCGCCTGTATGGAACCAAGTTTCTTAAACCTGAGAATGCCAGGGAAAGTGTCGCGCCAGATTTAAGAATGCCCTAATCCACCGCAGTATATGAGGATCTATCTTACAGCCTTTTTTGATATTTTTCGCTTTATAGCAAAAAAAAGCCCTGTTGTCAATAGTATAGTATAGATTTTTAAAATAAGCTCTAAAGTTCCGTAACCGATGGAAGGCAATGATAGCACGAAGGAGGATGCAAGGATAGAATTTTCTTTACAACAGGGGCTGGAAGAATTAAGTTCCGGGGAAAAAATTATAATCTAAAAAATGCGGTTAGCGGTTAGCTATTAGCTGAACAACATCAAAACGTTGATAGCCAATAAAGTTTCGTCAAAAAGTAGGATTTCCAAATCAGAGAAAAGCATGTAAATGGTCTCGGTCTTTAAGCTAACGGCTAATAGCTAAAAGCTAATTGCGGCATTCATGTATAAGGGGGCATTTCTTGAGCATTAAAGAACCAAAAAGCAAACTGAGGAAAAAGAGTGTATTCCGTGAATATGCTGAGGCAGCGGCCATTGCGGTCATATTGGCCCTCTTCATACGGACTTTCGTGGTACAGGCCTTCAAGATTCCCTCCGGATCCATGGAGCCGACCCTGCTTATAGGCGACCACATCCTGGTAAACAAATTTATCTATGGCATAAAGATCCCGTTTTTAGACACAACGCTGATCCCCATAAGCGACCCAAAAAGGGACGATGTGATCGTTTTTATCTATCCGGTGGACAAAAGTAAGGATTTCATAAAACGGGTCATCGGACTTCCAGGCGACAAGGTGGAGATGAAAGAGCAGAAAATTTATATTAACGGAGAACTTTTCGAAGACAAGCATGGCGTCTTTTCCCGGAATCCTTCTTCTGACAGGGGCCTGGTCCGTGAAGGGTCAGATTTCGGTCCCGTCATTGTTCCCGAGGGGCATCTGTTTGTTATGGGGGACAACCGGGATCACAGCTACGACAGCCGGTTCTGGGGATTTGTGCCTCTCGATGCGGTAAAAGGAAAAGCCTTTATCATCTACTGGTCATGGCCCCATTGGAAACGTTTCCTGCACGTGATCCGTTGAGGTAAGGGCCTCCGGAATCGCATCTTGCATGCTTCTTTTCACGTGAGAGGCAAGAGGCTGAAAGCTCAAAGCTGAAAGTGTTTTCAGCTGCGCCCTTTGAGCTTTGAGCTTTAAGCTTTGAGCTATGAAGGGACACTGCCCCCAGTAGAACACCTTCCTTCAACCTCTCATACGATCATTCCAGAGAATCTTCGAAATTCTTCCATAAATGCTTGACAACACAAGTGCATCATTTTACCTTAACAAGTTAGACTTACACAAATTTGATGGTCTCGTAAAAAGTCGGATATCATCCGTTTTCGTCATTCCAGCGAACGCGGGAATCCAGGAACATCAGGTGCTTATGGACTCCCGCGTTCGCGGGAGTGACGGCCTTGGGGGCTTTTTTCGAGAGGTTTTAAGTTTCAAATTATTGATATCATATATGAATATTACATCCTAAAACGTAACACTTAAAACGGGGTGAATTCGACTTCTTACGAATTCATCAAATTCGAAGCTAAACCACAATGGTATGATGAGAAAGGAAAGGTTTTATGGGA
>DUZB01000162.1 GCA_013349725.1 Deltaproteobacteria bacterium
GTTGGTCTTTTCATAGATTTGAGCCGATTCTTTATTCCTCTGAATATAGTAGAAATCCGTGAAGACGATACCGCCGATCTTGACTTCTGCCATGACCGGAACGGAAAAAGCCACCAGCAGAAGCGCTGCAATTCCCAGTACAAACAATTTTTTCATTACTCATTCCTCCTAAAATTGTGAATTCCTGAAATAAAAAACAAAACAATCATCCTCAAAAAAACCTGAAAAATTCCACCTCCTTTCCTCATGATTATGAGAATTTAAACACAACCGGATACAGATTTAACATAAAACTTTCTCCTTGGAGGAGGCATTTACCAGAGTACAAGACGAATGTCAAGTGTTTTTCGCAGGCAAACCTCCCATATCAGGCGAAAAAAAAATTCTTTCCACCTGGTTCCCATGCCCCAGCGTGGGAACCCATAAGATATTCGGGCTTGGTTCTAACGTGGTTCATTAGATTTATTTTCTTACTCATAACCTGCGTTTATCAGCGTACAATTTTTTTTCTTGAACAGTATAAAAAAATACCCAGACTTCAGGATTCGGAGATGTTCATGCCTAAAGGGAGCAGGATGGTAATCTCAGCGCCCCCTTCCGGATGGTTTCCCCCATAAATATTTCCATGAAGTCTGTCCATAATTCTTTTTACAATGGCAAGTCCCAGTCCTGATCCCGCTTTCTTGGTTGTGAAAAAGGGCATAAACAGATGAGAGAATCCCTCTTCATCAAAACCCCTGCCCGTATCGCGAATAACAATCCTGATTCCTTCCGTCTCCTTTTCCGAAAGCAGCTTCGCCGGAGAGGTTTCGATGTGCAGTTCGCCGCCGTTTTCCATGGCATCTACAGCATTAATAAAGAGATTCCATAATACCTGTCTGATCTGATCCGGATCTGATTCAATGATTGTATGCGGGTGTGTTTTTGTAAAGATCTTTATGTTTTTGTTCCAGTGCCGGCTGTTCTGAATGAGCTCCAAAGATTCCATAATCAGCTTGTTCAGGGAAATGCTTTTAACCCTTGATTCGCCAGGTCTTGCAAATAGTAAAAAATCGTTCACGAGACGGTTGAGCCGGTCAATTTCCCTGGAAATAATGTCAATCAGCCGATTGTTGATTTCGTTTGGTGCGATTTCATCTTTCAGTATTTCAATAGACCCGCTTATGGAGGCCATGGGATTGCGTATTTCATGGGCTATGCCTGCCGCCAGTTCTCCCACGAGGGCCAGACCTTCCACCCTCTTTTTTTCCTCTTCTATCTTTTTGATCTGTGTTACATCCTGAAATACAAGGATGCGGCCTTTTGGTTTGCCTGATATCTGTTTGAGAGAAGATATATATAGCCTCAGGTGGGTTATATATCCATCGGATCTCAAAAAATCAAGATCCGCCATTTCAGATTCCTTATATGTTCTGTTTTCAGTGTGCTGCGATGCATTGCGCAAAAATTTTCCCACTGAAGGGAGAATTTCATAAACAGGACGTTCGAATGCCAGGTAGGCCTTTTTTTCAAACATCTCCTCTGCCGCCGGGTTGAAGAGAATAATGTTGTCATTGTCGTCAAGGACAATAAGCCCGGAGGCAATGCTGTTAATAATGCTCTTCTGAAGAACCTCCAGTTGACCGAGGTTCTCCTTCGTTGTCTGTAGTTCAATGCGACTTCTTTTGACCTGTTCCGCGAGGAGACCACTCAGATACCCCGCTAAGAAGAAACCGCCGATATTGATTAACACGGTGAAGAAAAGGTAGGCGCTGTTAGGGAGTTCCGGCTGGATTATCTTGCTTCCAAGCGGGTGAATCACTCCGTAATACTGTAGATCAATGACCAGGCCATACAGGATGCTGCTGCTGGAAGCCGTGATGACTCCCCCTTTCTTATCAAGAATGATGCTTCCAGTGATGATGGAAAGTACATAAAGAAAGGAAAAGATGCTTTCAATTCCCCCTGAGATATAAATGAGAACGGTGATGAAAACGGTGTCTAATAAAAGCTGTATATAGGCCAGAAGGGAGAGGTCCTGTAGCTTTTTTAATAAATAAGCATAAAGAATGCTGATGATATATGCTGAGGCTAAAAGGATATAATAGGAGATATTGACATCTGCCTGCAGGTTTTGGAATCCTTTGACCTGTATGAGAAGGGATGTCCCCAGGATGAGGGATATGAACAGGACTCTGAAAAACATCAGAATCCTGAGACGTTCGAAGAGTGCCAGGCGGAAGCTGTAGTGATCAGGGCCGGTTATTGCGGCTCTAGCTTCCAATGGCTGCAGCCATTTTGAAAATGGGAAGGTACATCGCAATCACAAGCCCACCGACTATGCCGCCAAGACCAACCATCAGCAGCGGTTCCAGCATAGCGGTCA
This sequence comes from Deltaproteobacteria bacterium, assembly GCA_013349725.1. The sequence goes on from DUZB01000162.1 coordinate 2,366, forward strand.
GGGCATCCACGGCTGCATCCACCTCGTCCTCATAGAAATCCGCAATTTTCGAGAGCATGGTGTCAAGGGCGCCTGTTGCTTCTCCCACCGAGATCATCTGGACAACCATTCTGGGGAAAATATCGTTTTCCGATAACGGTTCGGCGATGGTCTGGCCCTCAGAGATACTGGACCTGACTTCCAGGATAATTTCTTCCAGGATTGCATTGCCTGAGGTCTTGGCTACGATTTCCATGGCTGAAATAATCGGTACCCCACTGCTGATCATTGTTCCCAGGGTCCTCGTGAAACGTGCCACTGCCGCTTTTTTCAGAAGGTCGCCAATAACCGGCAGTTTCAGAACCAAAGCATCGACAGTTTTAGTTCCGGATTTTGTTTTTCTGTACCTCTTGAAAAGAAAACCTAAAGCGATAAAGGCGCCCACCATATAAAGAATATTGCCCTTTATGAAACGGCTCATGTTCACGACTATCTGAGTCGGCACCGGCAGTGCGGCCCCAAAACTACTAAACATTTCTTCAAAAACGGGAATAACGAAAATGAGAATTATTGAAATGACTATGATTGCTACTGCGACTACGACTGCAGGGTAAGTCATTGCGCTCTTGATCTGCGACTTTAACTTCTGCGCTTTTTCAATGTAGGCTGCCAGACGTTGGAGAATGACGTCTAAAATACCACCCACCTCGCCTGCAGCAACCAGGTGAACGAAGAGTTTATCAAAGACCTTGGGGTGTTTTTCCATGGCTTCCGCCAGGCTGAGGCCCCCTTCAACATCACTGACAATTGCTTTGAGAACCACTTTAAAAGTGCTGTTTTCAGATTGTTCCGCAAGGATGGTCAATCCCTGCACAATGGGGAGCCCGGCATCGATCATTGTGGAAAACTGTCTGGTAAATATGACAATATCCTTGCTGGTGATTTTGGGCTGCATGAAAGAGACATTGGCAAATATATCTTTTGGCTTGGGCTTGAGCTTCTTAATGGTCAGATTACGCCGTTTAAGCTGAAACCGAGCCATTTTATCATCAGCAGCATCCAGTTCGCCTTTGATTGTTCGCCCTTTTTTTGTTTTTGCAACCCACGTATAAATTGGCATTTTGGTCCGCGCCTCCTGATATGCCCTCTGGTACACAGAGGATGAAACCAAGGGTTCAGCTGTTTTCACAATTGAAATAAATGGTTGCCAGAGAATAGAGTGTTTAAGGCTTTCTGTCAAGCAATCTGTGTGCCTTGCAGCAATTCCCTTTATGGGTTTTATGGGGCTGAGACTATTGGAGAAAAGTCATAATAACCATTTCCGGCTGATAATATTCTTGACAACCTGTATGAATTAAATGATATATGGTTGTTTTGTCAAAAGCTGTTTACCGTTTACGATTTCAGGGGGGTTTCCGGTGGGATCTTCCTGCAATTTTTAGGATGTCTCGAAAACCCGGAAAAATGGCTGTCCCATAAGAAGAGGAAAGAACTAAATTTTTTATCAAGGAGGTACTGAAAGTGAGCAATGTTACTGCCCCAATGGGGGGTAAAGTTATTAATGTAATGGTGAAAGTTGGCGATGTAGTGAATGAAGGCGACGAAGTGGTCATTCTGGAAGCAATGAAGATGGAACTTCCCATCGTTGCTGAAGCCTCAGGTACGGTAAAAGAGGTCAAATGCGGCAATGGCGATACGGTTGAGGCTGAAGGCGTACTGGTTGTCCTTGAGTAAACAGCGTTGCCGGCCTGCCGTTCTTTGGGCAGAGGAAAATATTCACCATATGACGCTTCTTTTCATCTGCCCTTCAATGTAAAAATCGCCTGTACGTCTATTCTGACAGGTGTATTCAACTGACTGGGTGAGGCTTTCATCGCCAAGTTGAAGAGAGGGCTGGCTGATTCAGCTCTTTACAATAATTCAGTCTATTTCCCGATAATATTTAGCGAGATCTGTTTTACGCTCAGGAGGTGAGTTTTTGGAGGCCCTGCATGGATATTGAAGACAAGATCAGGGAATTGCAAAGAAGGAATGAGGAAGCAGAGCTGGGAGGTGGCCAGAAAAGAATCGACCAGCAGCATGCCAAAGGCAAGATGACTGCGAGAGAGAGGATTCATTATCTTCTCGATAAAGGCAGTTTTGAGGAGGTGGATAAATTTGTTCTCCACCGATGCTATGACTTTGGGATGGACAAGACGAAGATTCCCGGAGATGGCGTGGTAACCGGATATGGCACTGTCAACGGGAGACAAGTTTTTATTTTCTCCCAGGATTTTACCGTATTTGGAGGTTCTCTGAGCGGACCGTTCGGCGAGAAAGTCTGCAAGATCATGGATCTTGCTTTAAAGAACGGGGCGCCGGTTATCGGACTGAATGATTCCGGCGGTGCAAGGATACAGGAGGGGGTTGTAAGCCTCGGGAGTTACGGCGAAATTTTCAAGAGAAATGTCTGGTCCTCCGGGGTTGTTCCTCAGATATCCGTAATCATGGGACCCTGCGCAGGAGGCGCCGTATATTCGCCTGCCATTACGGATTTCACCATTATGGTGAAAAAGACGAGTAATATGTTCATTACCGGTCCCCAGGTGATCAAAGCGGTGACCTCAGAGGAAGTGAGCGCTGAAGAACTTGGGGGGGCACTCACCCATAATACGAAAAGCGGGGTGGCGCATTTCGCAGAAGAGTCCGATCAGGATGCCCTTGACAGGGTGAAAGAGATCCTGCAGTTCCTTCCCCAGAATTTCAGGGAAACAACACCTGCTGTAACCTGCACGGACGATCCTGACCGCAAGGATAAATCTCTCAATAAAGTTGTGCCGACCAACCCCAGAATCCCTTACGACATTCGGGATATCATTCACACGGTCCTTGATGACAAACAATTCCTGGAAATTCAAAAACATTATGCAACCAACATGGTTATCGGTTTTGGACGTCTGAACGGTATCGCTGTGGGCATCGTTGCAAACCAGCCCAAGTTTCTTGCCGGATGTCTGGATATTAATGCTTCCATGAAATGTTCCAGATTCGTTCGCACGTGCGATTGTTTCAATATTCCCATTGTTACCTTTGTTGATGTTCCGGGGTTTCTTCCCGGGGTTAACCAGGAGTATGGAGGCATTATCAAACATGGCGCCAAAATCATCTACGCGTACTGCGAAGCAACTGTTCCCAAGATTACGGTAGTGACGCGCAAGGCGTACGGAGGCGCCTACGATGTCATGTCCAGCAAGCATCATGGCGGAGATATAAATTACGCCTATCCCACGGCTGAAATCGCTGTCATGGGACCTGAAGGAGCAGTGAATATTATTTTTCGAAAAGAAATTGAAAAATCTGAAGATCCGCAGGCGACAAGAGCGCGATTAGTGGAAGAGTACAGGAGCAATTTTGCCAGCCCTTTTAAGGCGGCGGAGCTTGGGTATATAGACCAGATCATTTTTCCTGAGAATACCAGGCCCCGGTTGATAAAGGCTCTGATGATGCTCAGGAACAAAAGGGATAGTATACCTGAAAGAAAGCATGGCAATATCCCTCTTTGATCATATAGAAAGAGCCTGCCCCGTGCCTACAGGCATGGAACAGGCTCTTTTTTTGGTGGGCGCCATCTCTATGCGGCCGTTTTTTTCAACTCAGCTCTTCTGACGAAACCGGATATAATCTTTCCGGAAACGGTCATCCCCGCAAAAAGAAGCATGAGGACGACGAAAACGCCGATATACCGAAGGACCAGCGTCCCGATAATCCATGTCCAGTTATCCTTTACGATGGTGACGTGTGTTCCATCCTTTTCATCCTTTGAAATCGTGATGGAGTGCCATGGCATATTGCCATCATCTTCAATATAGGTAGCATCGGGCCAGTTTCTGAACTTGATGTCCGTAAAATCTTTCAATGCTTCCCTGTAATAGGAAACAACTTCTTCGTGGGACAGGGGAATAATGACCTCCAGTCTGACGTCTGTCTTGTTGAGTTCTTTGCCTTCCGGGATGACAGGTGCTCCGAGGAAGTCGTCCGCACTCACAAATACAGGAAAAAGAAGCATCAGGCTTACACATATAGAAGCAAATTTTTTCATGATCAACCCTTTTCATTAGGAATATGATGAGGTTTTCTGTTTTTTGATCCTAATCAAACATGGCAATGAACATGCCGGCGGCTGCCGCGGAACCGATAACACCGGCCAGGTTTGGTCCTACGGCATGCATGAGCAGATGGTTTGTCCGATCATATTTGAGACCTTCCATTTGGGAAACCCTCGCGGCCATGGGGACTGCGGAAACCCCGGCCGCACCGATAATGGGATTCATCTTTTCTTTTAGAAAAAGATTCATGATTTTGACCGTTAGAATGCCCCCAACGGTACAAACGGCAAAATCAAGGAGTCCGAGGCTGAATATGAAAAGAGGTTTCCAGCTCAAGAAATTGTTCGCCTGCATGGTTGCCCCCACCGATACACCCAGAAAGATTGTGACAATGTTCATGAGCGGCCCTTGGGCAGACTCGGTCAGCCGGCCGACAACCCCGCTTTCCTTCATGAGGTTCCCAAGCATGAACATGCCGATCAAAGGAATAACCGAAGGCACGAGCAGGGCAATGATGCCTGAGGATATCAGAGGAAAGAGGATCTTTTCCTGCCGGGAAACCGGGCGAAGCTGGCGCATTCGAATCTTTCGTTCTTTCATGTTTGTCATCATACGGATGATCGGCGGCTGGATGAGGGGGACCATGGCCATGTAGGAGTATGCTGCCAGGGCATTTGGACCTAACAATTGAGGCGCCAGATGCTGTGTCAGATAGATGGTCGTAGGACCGTCAGCCCCGCCGATAATGCTGACGGATGCGGCCTCTTTCAACGTGAAGCCAACCAGGACCGTACCCGTAAAGGTGATAAAGACGCCAAGCTGCGCGCCGGCGCCGACGAGCAATGTCTTGGGATTGGCAATGAGTGGTCCAAAGTCGGTCATGGCGCCCAGGCCCAGGAAAATGACACAGGGAATGATTTCCCATTGCAACCCATATTTATAAAAAAACATGAGCAGTTGCGCATGGCCGTCGGAGTAACCCATGAGGGGTACGAGGGGGAAGTTGACAATGAAAATGCCAAAACCGATGGGGAGCAAAAGGAGCGGCTCAAATTTTTTGGCAATGGCCAGATAAATGAACAGGCTGCCTACGCCCCACATGATGACGATGTTCCACTGCAAATGGAGCAAACCGGTCGTTTGCAGGGTTCCGTATAACAGGTCGAGGATTTCGTTGACTGTCATGATGCAAATAGCTCCACAAAAGTTTAATGTGATGAATCTGCGATATGGTTGCCGACAATACCCCCCCCATATCGGAAAAGCGGATGTAGCTGTAATATGGCTACGATGCTTTGTCAAGGAGTAAATATCATTCACAAAAAATGTTTGACATGTTCGACCGTATTGAAATATCTTTCAAGGTCGCAATAAAGAATTTTGTTCAGATAGCCGGAGCTCATGTAGATGAAAATAGATTGAAAACATCGGCGGAAAAGAGGTTGCTTCCATCGCCGGTACAAATCCTGTCAGGAGGATGTTATGTCAGAAAAAAAGGTTCATGAGGTTTTGCAGAAAGTTTTTACGGAGTGGTTTGAAGGGGTTGAAAAGAACATGTCCAGGCGCCCTGAAAGAAAACCTGAATTTGTAAATACTTCCGGTATCCCCGTCAGTCGCATCTATTCTCCTCTCGACCTGGAGGGAGATGATTACCTGGAAGAGGTTGGATTTCCGGGGGAATACCCCTATACCAGAGGGGTTCAACCAACCATGTACAGGGGTCGATACTGGACCATGCGCCAATATGCGGGTTTTGCTACTGCAAAAGAATCCAACAACCGATACCGGTTTTTGCTGGATCAGGGCCAGACAGGATTGTCCGTGGCTTTTGATCTCCCCACGCAGATCGGGTACGATTCGGACAATGAAATGGCCATTGGAGAGGTGGGGAAGGTGGGAGTGGCCATTGATTCTCTGAGGGATATGGAAATCCTTTTTGATCAGATTCCCCTCGACAAGGTCAGCACCTCCATGACCATCAATGCGCCGGCCGCGGTATTGCTTGCCATGTATATGGCCGTTGGTGAAAAGCAGGGGGTTTCGGCCGACAAGCTGCGAGGCACGATTCAAAACGATATCCTGAAAGAATATTCTTCGAGAGGGACGTATATCTTTCCGCCAAAACCTTCCATGAGAATCATTACCGATATCTTTTCTTTCTGTGCGGAAAAGGTTCCTCTCTGGAATACCATCAGTATCAGCGGGTACCATATCCGGGAAGCAGGTTCTACTGCGGTCCAGGAAGTGGCTTTTACGCTGGCAAACGGGATGGCTTACGTAAAGGCGGCACTTGAGGCTGGTCTGGATGTGGATGCTTTCGGTCCGAGGCTCTCTTTTTTCTTTAATGCGCATCTTGATTTTCTGGAAGAGATTTCCAAATACCGTGCTGCTCGAAGGTTGTGGGCGAATATCATGAAGGAGCGTTTTGGCGCCAAAGATCCCAGATCCATGATGATCCGTTTCCATACCCAGACGGCAGGCTGCACCCTCACCGCGCAACAGCCCAAAAACAATATTGTGCGTGTCGCATTCCAGGCGCTTTC
>DUZB01000346.1 GCA_013349725.1 Deltaproteobacteria bacterium
TATTAATGGCTGACGCCCGCCTGCAGCTCCGGGAATTCCTATCACAATTGTCCGGAAAATGCAAACGGCTCGTCTGTTCAAAAAGTTTGACCATTTCCGTCATATCATGTAGGCTGATAAAATATTATCCAAATCAGAACATAAGAATTCCTTTTCAGGAGAATTTTATGCTGGATCTAAAATACCTGCGGGCTAATATGGCTCTGGTGAAAAAGAACATCGAGTTACGAAGATACGACCTGGATCTTTCCAGGTTCGAGTCCTTAGACATGGACAGGCGGGAAAAGCTTTCTGTTCTTGAAGAATTGCGACACAGGCGAAACAGCGTCAGTGAAGATATCGCACAGATGAAAAAAAAGGGAGAAGATGCTTCCCGATTAATTTCCGAAATGAAGGCGGTCTCTTCGGGTATTAAAGAGAAAGAACAGGAACTTGTGCAGGTGCAGGAAGAACTTGATTTGTTGAGAATGGTGATCCCGAATATGCTTGATGAATCGGTTCCTCCGGGCAAGGATGAAGCGGATAATCCGGTCCTGCGGGAGTGGGGCGAAATCAGGAAATGGGATTTTGATCCGCTTCCACACTGGGAGATCGGGGAAGGCTTGAAAATCCTTGATTTTGCCTGTGCGGCGAAACTGTCGGGTGCGAGATTCGCCCTTTATCGGGGGCAGGGGGCGCGACTGGAAAGGGCTCTGATTTCATTCATGCTGGATATCCATACAGGGGAGCACGGATACAAGGAGATCCTGCCTCCGTTCATGGTGAATGCTGCATCCATGACAGGAACCGGCCAGCTTCCAAAATTTGAGGAGGATCTCTTTAAAATAGAGGGCAGGGATCTTTATCTCATACCGACCGCGGAAGTCCCGGTCACGAATATTCACAGGGATGAAATCCTCAAGGAGAATGATCTCCCCATTTATTATGCGGCGTATACTCCCTGTTTTCGTTCCGAGGCCGGATCCCATGGCAGGGATACGCGGGGATTGATCAGACAGCATCAATTCAACAAGGTTGAACTGGTGAAATTTTGTAAGCCGGAAAATTCCTCAGAGGAGCTGGAAAAACTGACAGCGAATGCAGAGGAAATCCTGAAACGTCTCATGCTTCCATACAGGGTGATTATGCTCTGCAGCGGAGATACCGGTTTTTCCGCCGCAAAGACCTACGACCTTGAAGTCTGGTTGCCGGGACAAGGCCTCTACAGGGAGATTTCATCCTGCAGCAGCTTTACTGATTTTCAGGCTCGGCGCGCAGGCATTCGGTTCAAAAGGGAAGGCGGCACCGGAACGGAATTGCTGCATACCTTGAACGGGTCCGGTCTGGCTGTCGGACGAACGGTGGTTGCTATTCTGGAAAATTACCAAAATGTGGATGGGACTGTATCCGTTCCGAGTGCGCTCCAGCCGTATATGGGTGGGCTAAAGACAATTATTCACGAGCAGGGCCTCTGACCAAAAATAGTCAGATCGAGATAGAAGCTTCTCGAAAGGGTTTCCAGGTGTCAGGTTTCAGGTGTCAGCGTAGGGAAAAACTCAGAAGCCGTTAACCGGCAACCGTTAACTTGTAACTACAAACCAAACGAAGTTTCAGGTGAAGCAGGGCTTACGAACGAAACAAATCCTGACACCTGACACCTGAAACCCATATCAGTTTCATATGAGTAAAAATATTATGGAACCACAGACACCTTATTCCAGCGGATGGCGTGCCGGCAGGAACGACCGGAACGAAACTTCTTTCATCAAAAATCTCTTGAAACGGCCGTTGCTTCTTTTGCTGATACTGTTTACCGGCGCATCAGCCGCGGCGTTACTTTTTTTTGTGGGTGGATGGATTTTCAGTGAAACGAGCCAGGCCAGCAACGATCCGTCCTTGAAGAGGGCGCCGGTTTCAGTCCACAAAAAGATGGAGGCGCCGTCTCCTCCTCTTCAGTTGAAGGATCTGAATATTGACATCAACAAAATCTCCAGTCGGTTTTCCCTTGAAACAAGTGGCGAAACGCTTCTTGTAGAGTCTTCCCTGGACAGGGATTTACAGGAGTACATTTCGGATCTGCTTCAGACTTCAGGCACCTTAAAGGCGGCGGCAGTTGTTTTGCGACCTGATGACGGACGAATTCTTGCCATGGTCAGTTACGACCAGGAGGGAAACACAGGCGATCTCTGCCTGCAGGCGGATTTTCCTGCTGCGAGTCTGTTCAAAATTGTGGTCGCTGCCGGGGCCGTTGAATCCGCGGGGTTTACTCCTGAAAAGAATGTCTATTTTAACGGGGGAAAACATACCCTGTACAAGAAACAGCTGAGACGGAATGTAGGAAAATATACCAATAAGACCACCTTTAAAAAGGCGTTTGGCTTATCTATCAATCCTGTTTTCGGTAAACTGGGAATCTATTGGTTAGGACAGAGAGGACTGAGCGACTCAGCGGAAAAATTCCTTTTCAACCACGCCATACCTTTCGATTTTCCCGTTGAGACAAGCGTGGTGAATGTCCCTGAAGATGATTATGGCCTGGCGGAAATATCATCAGGTTTCAACAGGCAGACCATGGTTTCTCCTCTCCATGCCGCCCTGATCTCTTCTATCATCGTCAACAACGGGATTCTGATGAAACCGTGGATCATCAAAAGCATTTCCGGAGAAAATGGCGATATCCTTTATGAAACGAAACCCGAAGAAGTCGGTTCCCCCATAAGCAGTGAGACGGCAGAGGCCCTGAGGGTGCTCATGAGGGATACAATCAGTTCCGGCACATGCAGGACCTCCTTTTCCCGTGTGAAGCGGAAAAAGGTCTTTAAAGATGTGGAACTGGGCGCTAAAACCGGAACCATTAACGACGAGACCGGGCAATATAAATACGACTGGTTGACGGCCTATGCCATTCCACCCGGGAAAAATGGAAAAAGCATCTGTATCGCCATTTTAGGAATACACGGGAAAAAACTGGGCAGGCGGGCCAACAGACTTGGCAGAGACATCATTAATCATTATCTTTCTTCATAGCAAATTATTAGGAGCCGAGCTCAAGGTCCTTTTTATTTTCCCCATCAGGCGAAAACTTTGGGCTTGTTCCTGATTACTCGACACTGGTCACTGACCACTGACCACTGAATACTTTTTTTATAAGGAGGACCCCATGTGGGAATACACGGATAAGGTAAAAGAACATTTCCTCAACCCTAAGAATGTGGGAGTGGTGGAAGATGCTCAAGGTGTTGCGGAAGTCGGCTCCATGGCTTGCGGCGACGCCCTTAAACTCAGCTTTAAAACGGATGATGCAGGCAAGATTACGGATGCCAGATTCCAGACTTTCGGATGTGCCAGCGCTATCGCCTCCTCTTCCGCTCTTACGGAAATGATCAAGGGAAAGACGATTGAAGAGGCGGAGAAGATAAGCAATCAGGATATTGCTGACTACCTGGGCGGGCTTCCCAAAGAGAAGATGCATTGTTCAGTGCTTGGCCAGCAGGCGCTGGAAAAGGCTATTGCCAACTACAGAGGAGAAAAGATCCAGGAAAAAGAGGGTGAAATTGTTTGTGAATGCTTCGGAATTACTGACAGGGAGATTGAAAAAGCGGTTAGAGAGAACAATCTCTCGACAGTGGAAGAGGTGACCAACTATACAAAGGCCGGTGGAGGCTGTGAGAATTGTCATGATGCCATTCGGGGGATTATTGCAGACGTCCGTGCTGAAGAAAAGCCCGTGAGCCGTCCGCAGCTTTCCAACATCCGGAAAATGAAAATGATCGATGAGACCATAGAAAATGAGATCAGGCCCTCCCTGAAAAAAGATGGGGGAAATATAGAGCTTGTGGATGTCATCGGAAACCGGGTGCTGGTCAAGTTGCAGGGAAGCTGTGCAATGTGCAAGGCATCCCAGCAGACCCTGAAAAATTTTGTGGAGGCAAAACTCAAAGAGATGGTTTGGCCGGAACTGGTTGTTGAGGAGGTGACCCAATGAAGACGATCTACCTTGATAATAACGCAACTACCCAGGTTGCCCAAGAGGTGATGGAGGAGATGCTGCCCTATTTTCGGGAGTATTACGGGAATCCCTCCAGTGCGCACACTTTTGGCGGTCAGGTAGGGAAAAAAATCCGGGCTGCGAGGGAACAAGTTGCGTTGCTGCTGAGCGCTGATCCCGAAGAGATTATTTTTACCAGTTGCGGTTCGGAAAGCGATAACGCGGCCATCAGGTCGGTACTGGAATTGAAGCCGGAAAAGCGCCACATTATCACCAGCAGGGTGGAGCACCCGGCCATTAAGTCCCTTTGCGAACATCTTGCCGCTCAGGGATATCGCGTAACGGAAATCCCGGTAGACAGTGAAGGGCACTTGGATATGGGCCGTTATGAGGAGAGTTTGACGCCGGACACTGCTATCGTAACCATCATGTGGGGCAATAATGAGACGGGGGTCATCTTCCCCGTGGAGCAGGCAGCCGCCCTTGCCAGGGAGAAGGGTGTCCTGTTTCATTCAGATGCCGTGCAGGCCGCAGGTAAGATTCCCATCAATATGAAAGAAAGCAACATCGACATGCTCTCTCTTTCCGGTCACAAGCTCCATGCCTCCAAAGGCGTTGGAGTGATTTATGTGAGGAAGGGGGTCAAGTTCACTCCTTTTATTATCGGCGGGCACCAGGAGATGGGCCGTCGGGGTGGAACGGAAAATACAGCCGGCATCATCGGACTTGGCAAAGCGTGTGAACTGGCCGTCAAAAAACTGGAAGAGGAAAACACCAGGGTAAAGAGTCTTCGAGACAGACTGGAGGAGGAAATCCTCCACCGTGTCCCCAACACCAGGGTCAATGGGGGAAAGTCGGAACGTCTGCCCAATACGACAAACATCAGTTTTGAATTTATTGAGGGGGAAGCGATTCTGCTCCAGATGGATGAATTAGGCATCTGCGCCTCATCGGGTTCGGCCTGTACTTCAGGGTCACTGCAGCCCTCCCACGTGCTCAGGGCCATGGGCGTTCCATTCACAATGGCCCATGGATCCATACGATTCAGCTTGAGCGTTTATAACACCGAGGAAGAAATCGACTTCATTGTTGAAGAGCTACCGCCAATTATCCAAAAGCTTCGCAGCTTTTCTCCGTATTGGGAAAAAGGCAAGGGTGTTTGTGCAACCCCTTGATGTTTTTTTGCTCATCGCGGATTTACGTGATACGAAGGTTTGTTCTCAAATTGACTATGTTCAGGCACCAGGTGTCAGATGTCAGGAAAAATAGTGGTTGCATTCGACTATTCAACGTAAGAACCCATTCGTTATGCTTTCCGGGATCGCAAGACCGGAATCCCGCTACTGCGGGACTGAAACCTGACACCTGACACCTGGTACCTCGGTTCCAGAAAAAATGATTCTTCACGGTAATTTGCGATGCCCCTTTTTTTCTGGGGTGTGAAGGGGGACGTTCTCCATGGATGAGCAGGCCAAAGGCGATGAGTGTGTCATCGAAAGAGAAACCACGAGCGGGTTTCATGAAGAAATCCCTAATATTGTCGACGAACTGGTCCTTTCCTGTGGTGTGGAGGGGTGTTTCGATCATGTGGGTCCGGAACCGATTTCGTCCCGTGAAACGATCATCGATATCCTTGAAAGGGCGTTTCGCATCCTGTATCCCGGGTATTTTTCTCGAAAACGGGTGGATCAATTCAACCTCAAATATTATTTCGGTCAGGAAGTAACGCATTTTTTCGAGATCCTTTCGGAGCAGATTACCCTGGCCATCCGTCATGATTGCATGCGATACGACCAGCCATGCAGTCTGTGCAAGAAACGGGGTGGGGAAGCGGCCATTTTTTTTGGAAAAAAGCTTCATGAACTCCGGTCGATGTTGGCCATGGATGTTCGGGCTGCCTACGATGGAGACCCCGCTGCCGGGAGTTATGATGAAATTATTTTCAGCTACCCGGGGCTCTTTGCCATCACAGTTTACCGCATAGCACACCAGCTTTTCGAGCAAGGTATTCCGCTGATTCCGAGGATCATGACGGAATATTCCCACAGCAAGACCGGCATCGACATCCACCCGGGCGCTCATATCGGGGAAAGTTTTTTCATCGACCATGGCACGGGCGTGGTTGTGGGCGCCACCACGGTTATCGGAGATCGGGTCAGGCTCTATCAGGGGGTTACCCTTGGGGCCTTGTCCATTCGAAAAGAAGAGGTGAAGCAGTTGAGCACTGTAAAACGGCACCCGACTATCGAAGACGATGTGGTGATCTACGCGGGTTCCACTATATTAGGGGGAGATACGGTCATCGGCGCCCGTTCCGTGATTGGAGGGAATGTCTGGATTACCAAGTCTGTTCCCCCGGATACCCTGGTCTTTGCCAAATCGCCTGAGCTTATTTTTAAGGAGAAAAGGAGGGAAACCGATGCCTGACGGAACAGAGCATGGTGCAAAGCGGATATATGACTGTGCGACAAAGACCATAGGTTGCACTCCTCTGGTCAGGTTGAATTGGATCTCACAAGGTATTCCTGCTTCTATCGTGGTCAAGCTGGAGTTCAGGAATCCGCTGGGGAGCGTGAAGGATCGTATCGGTCTTGCCATGATTGAATCGGCTGAAAAGGCGGGAAAGATAGGAAAAGGCACCGTGATTGTGGAGCCGACCAGTGGAAACACCGGCATCGCCCTGGCTTTTGTGTGCGCGGAAAAAAAATATCCGCTGGTCCTTACCATGCCCGACACCATGAGCATCGAGCGACGGAAGCTCCTGAAACATCTTGGGGCACAGCTGGTCTTGACTCCCGGGGCGGAAGGAATGAAAGGGGCCATCAAGAGGGCCATGGAAATCCAGTCGGAAACATCGGGGTCCTATATGCCGAACCAGTTTTCCAATCCGGCCAATCCGGAAATACACAGGAAGACCACCGCCGAGGAGATATGGGCGGATACCGAAGGGACGGTGGATATTCTGGTTGCAGGGGTGGGCACAGGAGGGACGATTACGGGCGTTTCGGAAGTGATCAAAGCCCGAAAACCCTCTTTTAAGGCCATTGCGGTGGAGCCGCGGGATTCCCCTGTGCTTTCCGGCGGAAAACCGGGACCCCATAAAATACAGGGTATCGGGGCAGGTTTTGTTCCGGAGGTGTTGAACATCGGGATTATTGACGAAGTCGTGCCAGTATCCAACGAGCAGGCATTTGAAACCGCAAGGAAAATGGCAAAGATGGAAGGAATACTCTGCGGAATTTCTTCCGGGGCGGCGGTTTGGGCAGCTATGGAGGTGGGAAAGAAGTCCGAAAACCAGGGAAAAACGATTATAGTGATTTTACCCAGCACGGGAGAGCGATACCTGAGCACTCCGCTTTTTCTTGAATAGTGGGATGTTGCCGCGCATAAAGAGCATAATACCATGAAGGACATGAAGAGCATGAAGAAAAAAAAGGCTCTGGAGAGTTGTCCTATAGACCCTTCATGCTCTTCATGTCCTTCATGGTAGATTCTGTAATCCCGACCTTTTCAGCCTGGTTCTTCATTTGGCCATGCAAGCCTTTACGAAGCCGTAGAAGAGGGGGGCGGGGAGTTCCATCCTTGACTTGAGTTCGGGGTGTGCCTGGGTAGCCACAAAGAATTTCAGCAACGGCAATTCAATGAACTCCACCAGTCTCCCGTTCAGGGAAAGTCCTGAAAAAACCAATCCTTTATCCTGCAGAATGTCATGGTAATCGGGGTTTACCTCATACCGGTGACGGTGTCTTTCCGAAACCTCTTTTTTTCCATATAATCCATGGACAACGGACCCCTCCCGTAAAAGGGCCGGATAGGCGCCAAGTCTCATGGTTCCACCCTTTTCCGTGATCTCCTTCTGTTCCGGAAGAATATCGATGACCGGATGTGGAGTGTCAGCGTCCATTTCTGAGGAGTTCGCGCCAGTGAGCCCGCATACATCCCTGGCAAATTCAATGACGGCAAGCTGGAGCCCTAAACAAAGGCCCAGGAAGGGAATATCCCGTTCTCTTGCCAGCCGGATAACCTCAATTTTGCCCTCCGTTCCCCTTGAACCAAATCCACCCGGTACAACAAGCCCGTCTACCTGTTCCAGGAAAGAGCTGTCGCGTAACTCTGTTGTTTCCACCCATTCCAGATTTATTTTACATCCTAAGTGGGCGGTGCAGTGATTGAAACTTTCAATGATGGAGGCATAAGAATCTTCCAGTTTGGTATATTTTCCGCACATGGCCACCGTGATCTCTCTCTTGGGGTTCTTTATGTTTTCCACCAGTTTTTTCCATTTTCTGAGATCAGGAGGGCTGTAGATATTCAGTTTTTTGTGGATAATTTCCGGAAGACCCTCTTTTTCGAAAACAATCGGGATTTCATAAATATCTTCCACATCGAGGCCTGTAATGACAGCATCGGGGCTTACGTCGCAGAAATTGGAGATCTTTGTCTTAATCTCTTTGGTGAGATACTCCGAACACCTTCCAATAATGATGTCCGGAAAGATTCCTCTCTGTTTGAGCAGGTTCACGCTTTGTTGCGTCGGTTTCGATTTCTGTTCGTTTACTCCGTAGGGAATCGGTACGTAGGTGAGATGGATGTAGAGGATATTCCCTCGCCCCACGTCCTCTTTCATCTGGCGCATGGCTTCGAGAAAAAGTTCGTTTTCGATGTCCCCTACGGTTCCCCCGATT
The DNA here is from genome assembly GCA_013349725.1 of Deltaproteobacteria bacterium. The sequence goes on from DUZB01000346.1 coordinate 8,653, forward strand.
TCAATGATGACCAGCTCGGCTTCTTCTTCTTTTGCCGTCTGAAAGATGTGGCTTTTTATGGTGTCGGTCACATGGGGAATATATTGGACGGTTTTTCCTAAGTAATCCCCTCTTCTTTCTTTTTTTCTCACCATATCGAATACTTTTCCCATGGTGAGATTCCATTTGGTCTTGCAGGTGACTCCTAAAAAACGTTCGTAGTGGCCAAAGTCCATATCCACTTCCCCACCGTCATCCAGCACAAAGACTTCCCCGTGCTCAAAAGGGTTCATCGTGCCGGGATCCACGTTCAGATACCCGTCACA
>DUZB01000405.1 GCA_013349725.1 Deltaproteobacteria bacterium
GGACGTTATGGCCAGAAGCGGGGCGACAATGGTGGAGGTGGGAACGACCAACAAAACGCACCTGCGGGATTATGAGGATGCCATAGGCCCCGACACAGCCCTGCTCCTTAAAGTACACACGAGCAACTACCAGGTGGTGGGTTTTACCGAGGAGGTCCCCCTGGAAACACTGGTGGCGCTGGGAAACCAGCGCGGAATTCCGGTTATGGAAGATCTTGGAAGTGGCTGTCTCGTAGATTTTTCCGCGTACGGACTGATCAGAGAGCCCACGGTTCAGGAAGCTATTGAACGGGGGGCCGGGCTGGTCACCTTCAGCGGCGACAAGCTGTTAGGAGGCCCTCAGGCGGGAATTATTTTAGGCCGGGCTGACCTGGTGGACGCTATCCGGAAAAACCAGATTGCCAGGGCCCTGAGAATCGACAAGCTGACACTTGTGGCCCTGGAAGAAACATTGAAGCTATACAGGGACAGAGAAACCGCTTCCCAATCCATCCCCACTTTACGGATGATAAGCCAGCCTTACACTTCCATCAGAAAAAAGGCGAACCGGCTGTTCAGACTCGTTAAGGGGCTAAAAACGGATCGTTACCGTATGGAACTTGTGGATGGGTTCTCGAAGGTCGGTGGAGGTGCGCTGCCCCTTCAGGAGTTGCCCAGCAGGCTGCTTTCCCTGATTCCAAAGCGTTTTTCTCCACAAGAGATGGAAAAGCGGCTCCGTTCTCATTTTCCACCAATTATCGGAAGGCTTGAGAAAGAAAGAGTGCTGCTTGACCTGAGAACCATTCAGGAAGAAGAAATGAAGATCGTTGCCCAGGCCCTCAGGGATCTGGCATTTGAAAACACCGGGGAAAGGGAGGGTTGACCTTGCAGAACATGATCGACGCGATCCTGAAAGACAGCTTGAAAACCAAGGAAGATTTTGTCCGCGAAAATGGGGACAAGATCATCGCCTTATCGGGAAAGATTGCTTCGGCCTTTCTCAACGACAAAAAGCTCCTCATATGCGGAAATGGAGGGAGCGCAGCGGATGCTCAGCACATGGCGGCCGAGTTCGTAAACAGGTTTGAACTGGAGAGGCCCCCGTTGCCCGCCCTGGCTTTGACAACCGATACGTCAGTGATTACAAGTATCGGCAACGATTATTCCTTTGATGAAATCTTTTCAAAGCAGGTAAAGGCCCTCGGTGTGGAAGGGGATATTCTGCTGGCCATCTCTACAAGCGGGAATTCAGAAAATATTCTTATGGCTGTGGAGACTGCACGGGATCTGGGCCTGTTCACGGTAGGCCTGTTGGGCCAAGACGGGGGTAAAGTGCTAAATGCGGCACATATGGCTCTGGTGGTCCGGCATGAAGTGACTGCTCGAATACAGGAAACCCATCTTCTGGTGGAACACATTATCTGCCGGCTTGTGGATTACATCCTTTTCCAGAAACATCTTGAAACCTAACCCGGCGAAGCCGAAACCAAATAGAGCTCAACCATGAAGAGCACGAAGGACACGAAGTGTAATGAGGAAGCGTGAATCTGTTTTCTTCATGCCCTTCATTTTCTTCATGGTGAAAAAATTAGGGAATTAACGGATAAAAGGAACAAATGAAATCTATCACGCCCATATCACTGGACCAGGTGAATTCTTACCCTTTGAAGGAGAGAGAAAGCAAGGTCAATATTGATGATTTCGCCCTTCCCTGGACCCCTGAGGGATCTCTGGAACGGTGGCTGAAATCGCTTCCCGACATTCTTGCGGCAAAGGATCTTCTGGAAATCAGAGATCGTATGGTGAAGATCATTTCATCGGGAAAAACCATTCTTCTGGCCATGGGGGCGCATGGCATAAAGGTGGGGTTGAACCCGGTCATCATCAATCTCATGGAACGCGGGATCCTTCAGGGAATCGCCATGAACGGCGCCTGCATTATCCACGATGCCGAACTGGCCATGGCAGGGTCCACTTCGGAAGATGTTGCGGCCTCCCTTGGCAGGGGGCAGTTTGGTATGGCCGAAGAAACAGGTAGATTTCTGAATGATGCCATAACCGATGGAGCAAAAAGAGGACTTGGGCTGGGTGAATCAGTGGGGGCCATGCTCGTTCGAGAAGCCTTTCCTTTCAACCGGTACAGCCTCCTTGCCAGGGCACGGGAGCTTGAAATTCCCGTTACGGTACATGTGGCCATCGGTACCGATATTATTCACTTCCATCCCAATGCGGATGGTGCGGCAATCGGAAAGACGTCACACCTGGATTTTCGGATTTTTTCGAGTCTTGTAACAAACCTGGAAGGAGGCATGCTGATTAATCTCGGTTCTGCCGTTATCCTTCCTGAAGTATTTTTGAAGGCCCTGAGCCTGGCAAGGAATCTTGGCCACAGAATTACCGACCTGACGACCGTAAACATGGATTTTATTCAGCATTACCGCCCCATGACCAATGTGGTTCACCGCCCTACTCTCGAAGGGGGAAAAGGCTACAGCCTGATAGGGCACCACGAACTGATGTTTCCCCTGCTGGCGGCAGCGGTTATCGAAGCATTGCATGCTTCTAAGTGACGAGTGAAGAGTGACGAGTAACAGGTGATAAGCGATTTTAGATTTTGGAATTGAGGAAATAGTATGCCTATTTATGAATTTAAGTGCTCTGATTGCAGTGAGGAATTTGAGACACTGGTTTTCAGGAGTGACGAGCAGGTTGCCTGCCCCCAATGTCATGGCGAAAAGGTAAAGAGGTTGATGTCAGCTTGCGGTTATAAAAGCGGCGGCGGTTCAGACGGTTCGGCCCGCTCTGCAGGATCATCCGGCTGTTCCGGGTGCACCAGCAGCAACTGCGGCAGTTGTCACTAATGAGAATTGCTGATAGAGAGAGGACGCAGTTTTGTTTCGAATCGGATTCGGCTATGACGTGCATCGCCTCACAGAAGATCGACCTCTGATTTTAGGTGGCGTGCATGTGCCTCACACCTTTGGGCTCGACGGGCATTCAGATGCCGATGTGCTTATCCATGCGGTAATGGATGCGGTGCTTGGGGCTTTGGGCAAAGGGGATATCGGCCGGCACTTTCCGGATACAGATCCCAAATACAAGGGCATCTCCAGCATGACCTTGTTGAAAGCCGTGGCAGATCTCGCCAGGGCTGACCGGTTCCGTCTGAATAACCTGGATGTAACCGTGGTCGCTCAAGTGCCCAGGCTGTCGCCGTACCTGCCCGAAATGCGGGAAAATCTGGCAAATGTCTTCGAGACGCAGGTGGACAGAGTCAACATCAAGGCAACCACGAGTGAAGGTCTGGGTTTCTGCGGAAAAAGAGAGGGGATGGAAGCCTTTGCGGTGGCAAGCCTCATTCAGTGCGAGTAGAAAAAGACAGCCGGAACAGATTTTCAGTACAGCCACCGGAATTTTCAACCGATGCTCTTCCGTATCCTATTTAAATTCCCTGGTAGCAAAATGCAGAATCAGGAAAGCCATTCCGTCACGAGGTCTTTTTTGCTGCCGCATCTGATTCCTGTGGGAGCACCGGCTCCTCTATGCTGGTACGGACAAGTGGATGAGACGCAAGGGGTTTTGTTGTACCAGCATAGAAGAGCCTCTCAGCTGTCGGTGAAGGTTTATCCAAGATGCGGCAGCAAAAAAGACCTCGTGACTCCATTTCTGCCAGGATTTTTTAACAAGATACGCTCTTTCATGAACTCCTCTTTCCTTTGAGATCTTCTATTGAAGAAAAACCCCTTTTAAAGACCATTCGTCCATATTTTGACCTGTTCCGGAAGAACAAGGAGGATTTACGTGGCAATCAGACTATACAATACGGCAACCCATGAGAAGCAGGTATTCCAACCCCTTGAAGAAGGCAAGGTGGGCATCTATGTGTGCGGCGTCACGGTGTATGATCTCTGTCATATCGGTCATGCCAGGTCGACTATCGTTTTCGATGTTCTCACGAGATATCTGAGGGCAAGGGGATTTCAGGTGACGTATGTTCGAAATTTCACCGATGTGGATGATAAAATTATTGAGAGGGCTCGGCTTCTTGGCAAAAATACCACGGCACTGGCGCAGGAATTCATCGATGCCTTTTATGAAGATATGGGCCGTCTTGGCGTTCTGAATGCGGATGTGGAACCAAGGGCTACAGACCACGTGGATGGGATGATCGAGATGATCGAGACTCTCATCGATCGTGGCTATGCCTATGCGGAAGGAACCGATGTCTACTTTTCCGTAACATCATTCCGGGATTACGGCAGCCTCTCAGGGAGAAAACTGGAAGATATGCGGGCAGGAAGTCGCATTGCCGTGGATGACCGGAAAAGACATCCCATGGATTTCGTCCTGTGGAAGAGCGCCAAGGAAGGCGAACCGGTATGGCCAAGCCCCTGGGGTCCGGGAAGACCGGGGTGGCACCTGGAATGCTCCGTCATGAGCAACCGATATCTTGGAACTTCCTTTGATATTCATGGAGGAGGGCGCGACCTCCTGTTCCCGCACCATGAAAACGAAAGAGCTCAATCGATCGGCGCCAACGGCGGCAGTTTTGCCAGAAACTGGGTCCATAACGGCTTTGTTACGGTAGAGTCAGAAAAAATGTCAAAATCGTTGGGCAATTTTCTTACCATCCGGGATGCCCTCAAGGAGTATCACCCTGAAGTATTGAGGCTTTTTCTGATCTCCAAACAGTACAGAACTCCCCTTGATTTTTCAAAAAGCGATGTGCTGGGTCTTCAGTCCGGTCTTGTACGCATATACCGAACTCTGCAACGACTGGAAGAAATTACGGGACCTTATGAGGAGGGGCTCCAGAAAAGATCAGAGGCGCCCCTCGCTGAAGAATTTCCCCGGGACTCCTTTATGGGCAGATTCGTGGAGATGATGGATGATGATCTCAATACCTCCGGCGCCATTGGCCTCGTTTTTGAAAAAGTCAGGGATATGAACAGGGTCATGGACGGCATACAGGGGGATCTGGATGAGGAAACCCTTCGCAGTCTCAAGAACGATCGGCATCAGCTGCGTCTTATCGGCCACACACTTGGACTGCTTCAGGAAAAACCGGAAGTTTTTTTCGAAAAGGTATCAGAGAGTTCCGACCGGATTGACGACGAAAAAATCGAAAAGCTGGTGGAAGAAAGAACCGTGGCCAGAGGCCGGAAAGACTGGGCCAGGTCTGATGAAATCCGCGATGAGCTGAAAAAAATGGGGGTCGTTCTGGAAGACGGACCGAAGGGGACCTCCTGGAGGCTTGATGTTTGAAATCCGATCCAGTCTCAGTCCATGCGGAGACCAGCCTGAGGCCATCGAGGATCTGGTGGATGGACTGGAAAAGGGTTTGGATAAACAGGTCCTTTTAGGGGTCACCGGATCCGGAAAGACCTTTACCGTTGCCCAGGTGATTGCCCGGGTCCAGAGACCGGCCCTGGTGATTGCCCCGAACAAGACCCTTGCGGCACAGCTCTACGGGGAGATGAAAAAACTGTTTCCCGATAATGCGGTAGAGTATTTTGTCAGCTACTATGATTANTACCAGCCGGAGGCCTACATCGCCCAGTCTGATACCTACATCCAGAAAGATTCCCATATCAACGAACAGATCGACAAAATGCGGCATGCCGCCACCCGNTCCCTGCTGGACCGGGATGACGCAATTATTGTGGCAAGCGTATCGTGCATCTATGGGTTAGGGTCTCCGGAAGCCTACCACGATATGCTCATCTATATTGAAGCAGAGGCCGTGCTTTCAAGAGAGGATGTGGTTAAAAAACTGATTGAGATCCATTATGAACGGGGGGAAATGGATTTTTATCGGGGTCGATTTCGCGTGCGGGGCGACGTCCTGGACATCTATCCGGTTCATGAAGAAGATCGGGCCGTGCGAATCAATTTCTTCGGCGACGAAGTGGAATCTGTCCAGGAAATAGATCCTCTCACAGGCAAAACCATTTGCAACCTGAAGCGGATCACCATTTATCCTGCCACCCATTATGTCACTTCCGTGGGAGTAAGAGAAAAAGCGGTCAGTCTCATCAAGAAGGAATTGAAAGAGCAGGTGGATCTTTTTCATAAGGAAGGCAAACTGATTGAAGCCCAGAGAATCGAGGAGAGAACCCGGTTCGATCTGGAAATGATGGTCGAAATGGGGTACTGCCATGGAATAGAGAATTATTCGAGACACCTTACAGGCAGGAACCCGGGAGACCCTCCACCCACCCTACTCGACTATTTCCCACGGGATTTCATTGTCATCATTGACGAAAGCCACATTACGGTTCCCCAGCTCAACGCCATGTACAGGGGCGACCGGTCAAGGAAAGAGACGCTGGTGAAGTACGGGTTCCGCCTCCCTTCCGCCCTGGACAACCGGCCACTCACTTTTGAAGAGTTTGGCGCCCGGGTGACCCAGGTCATTTATGTTTCGGCCACACCCGGACCGTACGAATTGGAGAAAAGCCGGATGACCACAGAACAGATTATCCGACCAACGGGCCTGGTGGACCCGGTCATTCAGGTAAGACCGGCCACGAACCAGGTGGATGATCTGCTTGGACTGATCAGAGAGCGCACGGAAAAAGGGGAGAGGACCCTTGTTACTACCCTGACCAAGAGAATGGCGGAAGACCTGACGGAATACTATTCCGAATTGGGCATGAAAGTGGCCTACATGCACTCTGATATCAAAACCATCGAAAGGATGGAGATTATCCGGGATCTGAGGCTGGGAGTATACGATACGCTGGTGGGGATCAACCTCCTCAGAGAGGGCCTCGACCTGCCGGAAGTTTCTCTCGTAGCGATCCTGGACGCGGACAAGGAGGGGTTCCTCCGTTCTGAGCGTTCCATCATCCAGACCTGTGGAAGGGCCGCCAGAAACATCAATGGAACGGTTATCCTATACGCGGACAAGATAACCGGGTCCATGGAAAGGGCCATGAAAGAGAGCAGGCGACGTCGGGATATTCAGTTGGCCTACAACCAGGAGCACCGGATTACACCCCAATCCATCAGGAAGGATATCGACAATATCCTGGAGTCTGCTTACGAAGCCGATTATGTCACGGTTCCCCTGATTTCTGAAGAAGACGCAGAGTACGTGAACCGTGAAAACATCTCTGAGGTAATAGAGGAACTCACAAAAAAGATGATGGTGGCCGCTTCAAAACTGGATTTTGAAGAAGCCGCCGCATTCAGAGACAGGATAAGAAGCTTGGAAAACCTGGAATTGGAGATGCTTGGAGGCTCTTGATGACATCCTCACCACGAAAAAACAGGCCTTCGCGTCCTAAGGATCGGGGCGGCAGAGGAGCCGGGAAACAAACTGAAAAACCGATTCAGAAAGGGATATCCTGCCTTATTCCGGGTTTTCACGGGGTAAAGGAAGCCTTATTACAGGATAGGATAAGGATTCAAAAAATTCTGATCGCGGAAGGGAAAGCTTCAGGAAGGACAGAAGAGATCCTCGGACTTGCGGAAAGAAGCCATGTCCCTGTTGTTTACCTGAAAAGGACGGAGATGGAAGCACTCCTTCCGGACCTTGTTCACCAGGGAATTGCCGCATTGTCGGAGGAGTTTGCCTATACCGAACTGCCCCTTTTAGGGGAAATTTCCCTTCGGCCGGAGGGAAATGGCCTTCTCATGGCTGCTGACCATATTACCGATGAGGGGAATCTGGGCGCCCTTATGAGGACGGCCCTGTTTTTCGGGGCGGATGGACTTATCGTCCCGAAAGATCGGGCCGCGGGGATCGGGCTGGGAACCATGAAGAGATCTTCAGGCGCTCAAATGCATCTGCCGGTATCCAGGGTGGTAAACATGGGAAGGGCGCTGGATTTTCTAAAAGACAAGGGTTTCTGGATTATCGGCGCCGCAGAAGATGGTCCCGTTACCTTGTACGACTTTGACTGGAACCGGAACCTTATACTTGTCCTTGGCAGCGAACAGACCGGGCTCAGCCAAACCGTGTTGAAGCGTTGCCATCAGGTGGTAAACATCCCTTCCGCAGGCAAAATGGCCTCATTGAACGTATCTGTAGCCGGGGGAGTCCTCCTCTCCGAAATTTGGAGACAGCGACGATCGCCGTCTTCCCGTCCTTCAGCGGGATCTGATCAAAGAAAAAACTTCTTACACGAGGTATCGCGCAGAGGCGCAGAGGTGCAGGGTTACTGACACCCGAAACCTGACACCTGATACCTGAAACCAAAAAACGAATGTTTGGGCTTGGTTCTAATTTCGCCCACCTGATCCAATTAGTCGAGAGTACATTCGGAAGGTCATAATCTTAATCGTAATCATAATCTTACTCTTTTAGAGCCTATTTTAGAGCTGCCCGATTATGATTACGATTAAGATTATGAGTAAGAAAATAAATCTAATGGACCGCGTTAGAACCAATCCCGAATGTTTCACTCAAGCACAAATATTCCGCAATCCGCAATCCGCAATCGAAAGAGCTCTATCGGGGGATAACCGTAGAGATAAAGCATCCACCGTCGTCATCCTTTTCGGTTACTTCTACGATGCACGTATCGGTGGACTGGGCGCCGCTGTTGTCGGTGACCGTCAGCATGAAAGTAAGGGACCCTGTGCTGTCCGGCGCCTTAAATGATGGATTTACCGCAGTGGAATCAGACAAGGCGACCGTAGTTCCGTCGCTCTGGGTCCATTTGAACAGAGGGATGCCATAATCGGGATCCACAGATGCTGAACCATTCAACGTAACGGAATCTTCCTGTTTTACCTTCTGGTCGCTTCCCGCGCCGGCAGTGGGCCCCTGATTGGCTTTGTTTCGGGCCGTGTGCCGGACGTCGTGGTTGAAAAGAGGCCAGGGGGAAACCGCAATCCT
>DUZB01000339.1 GCA_013349725.1 Deltaproteobacteria bacterium
ATATGGCGGGAAGAATGGGAGATACGACCCAGTTGTCCGCCATCACGATGAAACCTGAAAGACCCAGCAAACCGATGACATTTTTGCTTTTCATTTTCTAAAACCCCTTTCACGCTTTTGTTGATTTTTCAAGATAGTAAAACCCACCATATACCTATTTATCAATATATGATCCTGAAAAATGATTTTGGTCTCAAAAAAACTTTTTTTTGTTGCACCGCTTCCCTATCACTCGAACCGTGGCGTTGTATTTTGTAACATACATCCTATTTCGTCCGCAATTCCCACATAAACTGCAGATAGTTTTTGAGGCCAGCCGGCCTTAACCACCCAAAAATGCTGATGAGATTCTTATGCCAAGAAAATATTGACAGGTAAATCTGTTTAGACTATATTCCAAAATACGCATGGGTATGATAAGCGTAAAGTAGAGATGCCATGAGCATTGTTGTCGTGGATTTTGGCAAAAACTCTTATCTAAGGTAAACATTTTTTGAGGAGGCTTTTATGAAGAGGGTTCAGGTATTTTTTGTTTCAGGACTTTTTGCGGTGCTGTCCGTTTTTTTTGCGGTATCCGCTGCAACAGGGGTTGAAAACGGGGGATATGCCAATGGGCAGTTTCTGGTAACTACCGACTGGCTGGAGCAGCATGTAAATGATCCGGATATTCGCATACTGGATCGGCAGGACATCTATCCGAAGGATGATTTCTATTCAAAGGGACATATTCCCAATTCCATACGCATGCCCACGTCGGCCATCAAGGGAATGAAGGGGGATATTCAGGAAATGCTCATTCTGAAAAATCTGGTGAAATACCTGGAAGAAAACGGCGTATCGCCGGATGACCACATCATCCTTGTGGGGCGATCCGAAAAGTTGCCGGCGACCACGCGCGTATTCTGGGCACTGGACGTCCTGGGGCACAAGAAGATGTCCATCCTGGATGGGGGCATTGACAAATGGAAAACCGAAAAAAGGCAGGTCACCACGGAAGTTCCCCATTATCCGAAAGTGACCTATGCAATTCCGGCGCTTCATCGCGACCGCATCATGACGGGGGAGGAACTCGAAGGGTATCTGGGACTGTATGACCGGCTTGGCCTCACGGTCGTCGACTCGAGAAGGCCCTCTGAGTTCGAAGGGAAAGAAATGAGCCGGTCCAGCAGCAAACTGGGGCGCATTCCCGGGTCGACCAATCTTATGTTCATGGCCCTTCTGACCGGCAAAGACTATAAGGAATTCAAACCGGCAAAAGAGATCCAGGAGATATTTGCATCGAAAGGATTGAGCCCTGACAAGCATCTCACGTTTACCTGTGTCAGCGGGTGTTTCGGTACAGTGGATTATTTTGCCGCGCGTCTTCTGGATTATCCCAATGTGAGCGTGTATGACGGCGCCTGGATAGAGTGGTGTAAACGCAACTATCCGGTGGAAGCCGCGCAGGGATCCAAGACCCCGGCGGCAATTCAGAAACCGAAAGAAAAACAAAAGAAAGCAAAGACAGGCGTACCGGAAGAGGGGTGCTGATGAGGTCCAGTGTAGTTCGTTGGGGCGGGAATAGGAAAGGTTTCCGTTACCGTCAAATTTGAACAAGATACCGGATAGCCGGGAAATGGTTTGTTTTATTTTGTTGGAATAAGAAAAGGGGGAGGAAGACTTTAGCAAAAAAATCGTCCTCCCCCCTTCCAATTTTTTTTTACCCGCCAGGATTTTTGAGTATTCTATTCAAATTCCCTGGTACAATCTTTCAGATTCAGCAAATCCATTCCGTCACAAGGTCTTTTTTGCTGCCACATCTGATTCCTGTGGAGCGCCGGTCCTTTTAGGCTGGTACGGACAGGGTTGTTGAAAACCCGGTATTATTCGTTGTACCAGCCTAAAAGAACCTATCAACAGTCTGTGAAGTTCAATCCAAGATGTAGCAACAAAAAAGACCTTGTGACTCCATTACTGCCAGGGTTTTTGAATAGGATACATTTTTGATTCAAATCTCTGAATCTCCTTTGCGAGAGACCCCTTCTCCAGAATCCCTCCCCTCCGGCCTGGAAGCCCTCCGGGCTGGAAGCGGGGGCGTAGGTCCTACGGGCCGGAGGCCGCAATCCAAAATCCAAAATATTAAAGGATCCCAATCAGATTCAGCCCGTCCCGAAAAAGATAGACAGCCAGCACACACAGCGCGAATCCCAGAAAACGCATGATGTAGAGGTATCCCCTTCCCGCAAGAAAACCCCGCCATCTCCCCACCAGGAAAGCAAGCAGGATTTTTGACCCGACAAGACACACGTAAAAACCGGCAATAAATGCCGCTGGGGCAAAAACATTCTCTCCCATAGCCTTTGTGACCACCGGTGCGCCCACGCTGAACCAGAAAATATAAGGGTGAGGACTCAGGATGTTTACAATAACCCCTTTTGCCAGGGATCTTGTCTTTACGGTCTTTAGGTCGATTTGGACGCCTTTGGTACGCAGGCATTGGATCCCCAGAAAGACCACAAAACAACCTCCCAGGATGGAGATTCCTCCCAGGATATGGTGGAAACGGGACAGTTGGGCGGACAAAAGCAGTGTGAGGATAATAATGGGCAGGTCGGTAATGATTGGTGCAAGGGCGACTTTCACTCCGGATCGAATGCCGGCCCGCAGTGTTTCAGAAATAACAAGAGTCAGAAGCGGGCCGGGAGAAAACCCCGCAGCCAGACCCAGGATAACGCCTGTGACCAGGAAATCAGACATAGGGCCTTCAAAATATCGTTATTGGGGCTTTTAAAGTGCGAGCTCCGAACAGATTTTCCCAGTGCACCTCCATGAAAGCGATCATCAGTCCAGATCCAGCGCGGTTTTGCATTGATTGCATCTTTGAGCGCCACGGAAAACCTTCTGGCCGCAATCCGGGCATATATAGCGTGCTTCTTCATCCTCAATCCAGCGCTCCGTTCCGAACTCCCGCCAGTAGGGAATCACCCGCAAAATAACTTTTTTGCCGACAGTCATGGGGAAATTTTCCACATGTCCGCAGGGAAACTCCTCGCATTCATGGCAACCGAAAAAACCCTTTTCCTTGACGCAGTCTCTAATCGCACACTGCCGACAATGGAGGAAACGTTCATCAGACAAGCACCCCTCACATTTTATATCTTCCACGGAAAGATTCTCACTATTGGGAAGAGTCCCTTTCCCTTCCATCTTACCCTGGTAGAGCTTTACCAGTACCTCCTTGAACTTCAGGTTTTGATCGCGATGCGCCATATAGATAGCACAGACGCCGCAATACAAGCCGCAGGGTGAAACAAAATCCGGATTGATCTCCATAGGTACAACCTCCAGTCATATTAAGAAAAAGAATTTGGACGTTGATGAACGCAGATTATCTCTGATTTCTCACCGATCACCAGCAGAGCTGATGGTTTAATGCAATGCACTTATCCGCGTGTATCTGCGGAAATCTGCGTCCTCAAAACTACTTCTGCCACTCCCCGGCAAAAACTTCCGCCACCCGGTTTACCTGGGTGGCATCAATCTTGAGCGCCTTGGCAACTTCCGCATATAGCAACTTTCGGTCTCCGTTCTCTGCGTTTACAAGGTTCTGCAGGTCTCTTTTCTCTTTCAGGCTCAACCCGCCGGAATTGGCCAAAGACACATAGCCGTTGTTCTCCTCTTTTAAAACCCCTTTCAGGTAATAAGGTTTCATAAGAGGGTACCGGCTTTTCATCTGCTGTTTCAAAGAACGGATCGTCGCGTTGGATACGTTCAGAGCTTCTTCGGCAAAGACAGGCGAACAGAAAAAGGCCGCCAGGGATTTATAAAAGAGAAAGCTGTTCTGATCTTTGCCCGAATTCGTATTTTCTGGCGGAGCCGTCCCCCTGATGTCGTCCACGATCTTGCCCGCAACAGACTTGACCTCCTCGGCCGGGAAATAGATATTGATGGTGACACAGGCAAATATCATCAGAGACAAACAAGAGACCGTCATCCAAAGCACCTTCCTGGTTATTTTCATGGTATCCTCCTCAAAACCTTAAATGGGTTACACAACCACTCAACGAATAAACCATTGGACAATTCAACTATTACTCAGCGGATAACCGGCCCGCCCTTGGAAGCGGATATTCGCTTTATCCGTTTGAGCATGTCTTTAAAACTCACCACATTATCCCTGTTTTGATTTATCACATCCACACCGGAGAGGAAACCTCTTTTTATGAGGTACTCCTTTTCCCCATCCCTGATCGTTCCGTTTATCCTGAACACATCATTTTCCAGGGTTGCACGGATGCCGATCTTCTCGTAGGGAAATTCCTTGAAAAAACTCATGAACATCCCCGCGACCCCGACAAAAGGACTCTGGCCTCCCCCTAAACTGGCAATATTATCCACCGCCTTTACACTGATTTTCTGGGAAACCCCTTTTTCCTTCGTCGTTTCCAGCAACAGGTTGAACCGCTGCAACTGCCCGTTGGAGATCTCAATATTTTCGGCGGAACCATTCAACACCCCTTCGATTTCCCCGAAAGACGTCCCTGACGTAAGCTTTAATAGGGCAAGGTCTTTCAACATGGCATTCAATTTAAAAACCGGGGCCGAACCAAACAGACCTGACGCGCCTGCATGGGACAGGATAATTTCTCCTCCAAAAACCTGGGCTATTACTGCGCCCCCCGTAGACAAGTGTCCTTTTTCTAAATGAATCGGTTCCACCATTCCGGAAATGGACCCTTGGATGGGATGCGGCCATATTCCGGTAAGGAGCGGCTCCATTGGTAGATCATCCATGCTGATCCCCGTATCGAGGGAAAGATCCGGGCTGAAAACATTCTGTGCCCGAATGGAAGGCACCAGCACTTCTCCCCCGGGAACCATCAGGACTGTCGGTGCATCCACGGAAATCCGGTTCGGGCCTGCCATGAGTTTTATTTTCAGCGGCTGCTTCGGTAGGAAAGGAATTCCAAAGGACCCGATATGCAGATTTCCCTCCATCTGCTCTGAAGACCGGCCCATGCTCCGGGTCCGATACCAGACAGGAATCGACAGATCGATCTCTTTGAGCAGGATACCGTGATCGGGGGAAAAAAGCAGACCATCACGCCAGAGGATACGACCTTTCACCTCTTGATTGACCGGATCGGTTTTCAATCGAAGGTCCGCGGATATTTCGCCGTCCAGTGCAAGACCCGCAAAGCCCGGTTTCTCCATACGGAACGGTTCTTTGACAAAATGCCGAAACAAAGGTTCAACCGGGGTGACGGGAATCGTCAAACGAAGATCCAACCCCTGACCGTAGCCCCCCTTGAAGATGTCACCGTCCACACTCACACCCAGAATCCCCTGGAGATTGAGTGCGGAACCGGAGAGGCGAAGATTCCTGCCGGCCGACTCATAGAGACCCTCGCAATGGACTTTCATCGGGTGGTCCGACAGCGCGAGATAAAAACGGTCCCAGAGGACCTCTCCTTTTTCCACGGATATGGACGTATCGAAAGCAACTCTTTCAAAAGACAGGTCCGTCTTTCCTCCCAATTCCAATTTCAAAGAGATCTTCTCGCCCGCACGATCTCCATTGGGGCTCAGAAAAGAAACCGCGGGAAACACAATCTGAGAGACCACGGAACACTCTCCGCTCTTTTTGAGATCAGCCTTTACCTCCATACGATCCCTTCCCTCAAATGTCCAGCCCGGGGAAAACCATCCCAGATCGCGGACCGATTGGAACAGACCTGTTTCCTCGCCTGTGATCTCCATAGCCGTCCCGTCCGGACCGGATTTCAAAGAAATGCGGATGTTTTTCAAGAGGGACGAATCAAAAAAGATCTCAGGAAAGGAAACAGCGCCGACGCCGACATTTACAGACCCGCCCTTCCCTTTCACTGCCACCTTGGATAACGCAAATACGTTCTTTCCGGATGTGATATCCGCACGCGGAATACGGGCAGAAAAATCATCCACCCTGTAGAGCGGGTAGGCACCCGTAAAAGAAACGGATGCATCAAAAGATTGCAGCAGGGCCCCGTTGCCCGAAAACGAGGCCTCCCGGACCTGCAAACGAACGGCCTCTTTGAGATGGGGATACCGTCCTTTCACTTCCGCTTCCCCTGAAAGTTTTCCCTGAAACCGGTTTTCTCCCTGCACAAGGGAAACCTTGTTCTCTTCAAATGAACTATTGAGCGCGCAATCCCAACCCCACTTTCCGTCTTCCTCGAGACCAGTCACAACGCCCGCGAGCAAGATGGGACCGGAAACCGTAGCGGAAAAGGGAGCGATCTTCCCCGCAAAAAGGGGAAGCAAACGGCCCGGAAACACCTTTCCTTTGGACACCTCCCATTGAAAACGCCTCGGAGCGCCCAGCCCGGCATGGAATTTCCCTTTCAATTGAAAAAGGTCCGCCATTTCCAACTCCACGGGGTCCGCCCGCAGGGTGTGGTTCTTCAGATCGATCTCCCCTTCAGATGTCAGCGAAAATCCCGAAAGGACATTTTTTTCGGTGTATCCCTCCTTTAAAACCGCTTTCTTAAACCCGATGGTCAGCCCGGAAAAAGCCAGTTTGCCCAAATTATGTTGATAAAAAAGGTTCGCCTTTGCATCCAGGCCATGGAGGCTTCCCTCCGGGGTTTCAAAATCGCCGTTTTCAAAAATCAAGGAACAGACCGTCCCGGAATTTCCGAAGGAGACAAGTCCATCTGTTTTTAATGAGATTTGGGGAATCGCGAGCTTTACATTTTTCGCGGGCCACCCCCCATCGATGCTGCAAACGAGTTCAACCGCATGATCCGCATTCAGATGCGATTGAATCTTATCCAGACGAATTTCCAGATCTCCGGCCTGGTACGCCATTTGGCCGTTAGCGATTTCCATTTGTTGAATTTTTACATCCCTGAAGAGAAAAATGGAAATGAGTCGGGAAAGAATACCGCCGCCGGAGGATGAGATAGGTAAAGAATCGTCGCCTTGAAGAAAAGCGGCATTCGCCCGCAGACGGCCGGAAAATTCCTTCAGGGCGATCGATTTGCATATAAGAACCCTGTTTCCGAAAGGACCTTCCAGAAAAAACTCCGCGCTGAAATCAGGAATGAAAAAATCGGAACCCTTCAGTTTTTCCCCCGAACTGAGTCGGATCCCTTTTCCGCGTATTCTGAGGGGATCAAGGGAATATTCCAGTTCCTCAATGGTGAGAGTGGCCCCGATGGAGCTGGAAACCACCTCCTCGACCCACGTTTTTATCAGGAGGGGGTGGGAGTAGGCGTACCAGATCAGACCCACTGAGACGGACACGAGGAGAAACAGGGCAGCACAGAAGGCCCAGAGGATTTTTCGTTTCGTTTTCATCATGTTCCGGAAACCGGTATAAAATCACGGAAACAAAGCCAAAAATCTCCATGCGTTCTCCGCAATGGCCGTCGCCCGTCCACCCCAAGATCTTCAAGAACCTGGAAATACCCCCGAGGGCCAAAGGCCCGACCAACTTCACAAGACCTGGTAGTCGTGTTATCATCTGGAGGACTTTATTGATGTCCCGGTGATCGTTGTAGCAATCCTGGAAAAGATTGAACATTTACCATTTGAGTTATGCAATCATCATACGTTGAAGGTGTAGGTTGCTTCCACCTCATTCCCTCTGCCCTGGAAAACAATCTCCTTGCACAGGGAACGAACAAGTTGCAGACCTCTTCCACCCATGGCGCCGGTTTCCGACAGAGACGCACTCTCCCGTTTGTAATCAAAACCCGGACCGCTATCCTCCACCCTGACCATAAACACGCTCTCATTTTGATGAGTGGTATGTTTAATTTCGATTCTGATGGCCACGGTCTCAAGCGAGGCCAGGGCTTTTTCCCGTTCTGAAAAGTATTGCATCATCCCCTCTACGGTCTGCTTCAGACTCCCATCCATGCCAAGCACACCGTGATCCAGAGCGTTGGTAAACAGCTCGGACATGATCAAAAAAAGATTCTCTTTGTGCTGAACAAGTCCGTCGTCCTGCATCAGGACATCCATGATCATGGGCAGGGGATCCACATCCCTGCGTTTATTGGGCGCCAATTCAACAACCATTTGCCAGTCACACTGATCGGACTCCCCACGAACACTGGATGTTCTGATGCAGGGAAGAACGGAAGCGTTCCCGTCACAGATGATTTCCACCATCGTGACATCATCTTTTCTGGATTGCCCTTCACAGAATGTATCAACGGCCGTCTTGACTTCTTCCAGAAGGAGACCTCCCCGGTCTTGGTTCAGGCATTCTTCAAGGCGCTCTTCACCAAACATTTCGCCATCCGGTCTTACTGCCTCGGTCACGCCGTCAAGAAGACACACAAACGATCTCCATCGGCAAGGCCCGTGACCTCGACCGTGCTTCCCAGCATATCATTATCCACGACACCCAAATGAATCAATGCGTACTTTTTTCTGTAATCTCCATCTGATCTCATCTTGCCTTTTACTGTCTTCACAATATGGCTGACAGCAGTGTGGCTTATACCAAACATGTCTCCTATTTCAATGTTCCTACTCAAACCGATCACTCATCTCTCCCAGTGCCTCAAGAAAAACCGTCCGATCCTGATCGTCGCAGAAAATATCCCGACCCTCGTTTCCCCGCGAAAGAACATGGTAATAAGCACCATCATACTTGATTCTCCCGGACAATATAATGTTTGAGCAAGCATACCACCATTCAATTCACAAATCAAGATGCGACCCCATGATCCTTCCCANGGGATGAGGGTTGTTAT
>DUZB01000246.1 GCA_013349725.1 Deltaproteobacteria bacterium
TCGAGTGCCTCGCAGGAGTCGAAAGTGGTGTCGTCGTGCGATCCACTGCAAGCCCCCAGGATCAGCACGAGAAAGAGAAAGAAGAAATTACTTTTCATGATATGATGTATGTCAGAAATCGGCTTGTATGTCAAGTTATAACCAGTGCCGAAGCACGAATTCACTAAGATTTGATTCACAACCAATCGTGCGGTGTTTTTCCATCTTGGCAGCCGGATCTGGTGTAGAAACCCCTTAGAAATCGGATGATATTTTTTTGTATGAAGAAAAGGTTCGAGCCTGGGGCGTAGTTCTCCATTCCCCCGACTATCAGGGGAGTTTCGTTTAAGCCTTTCCTGGTTTTTTGAATACGTCTATATCAATCGAAGCTGAAAGTTGGCTTCAATATGTTGTTTAACCAATTGGGGGTCTAACCATCGGCCGGTTACAGTATTAGGAAATGTGACCGTGGATACCGATCTGATTGATATTTTGTCAGGCAGTAGAGTCGAGGACGGGCGCGGTAGCGTATAGCCCCGTTTCCCATCCCCGCTCATCAAACCGTGCATGCGGATTGCCCGCACACGGCTTTCCGACTGGATTCACCTCAGGGCACACGAAAGAAGACAGGGTTCATCGGTCAAGAAAACCGATGGATGCTTCGCGAATGCACCTTGTGCCATCCAACTTCGCCTTAAGGTAAAGCTTTTTCTGAAGAATCCGAACTTTCCGGTGGTCCCAGGCTAAAGCCACTCACCTTGTCTCATCTTCTTCAAAAGCGCTCCAGAAGTAAGGGACCTTCCCTCCACCGGCATTACCCGGCTTCATAGGTACTATTTCCCTCTCCGAATCCCGCCCAGGCCAGAACCAAAAGCTCTGTTACGGGTCGCTACCCCGCACCCGGGACGGGCCTCCCACGTTGCCCAAATTACCTTCCTGACATGCTGTCCTCATTACCCCGGTGGATCGGAATAGGTGCATTTGACGGTTACTTCCCTATCCCGCTGCAGCCTTCCCCGAATATTGGGCGGGTCGGCATCCACGACTGTACTTTCGAGGCCTGCTCAAGGTTCACTCGCGTTACGGCCTGCCAGGTTGCTGCAACCTAAAAGTTTACATTTGTCCCCAGGGCTTCACCAAGGAGGTCTCCCTGCCTCAATGCCTGGGTAGCTACCGGGATGTACCGACAATTTCCCGGACGGGACTTTCACCCGCTGGTAATTTGCGCCCTCGTGGCGCACCAATATGTTGGGGTTGACCAATTTTCGGTTTGTTCCATCACAGAAGAAGGATGCTTGCATGATCCTTCACCTCAACGACTCCCAGAATCGTGCAAGGCTGGCGGATCAATCATTGACAATACAACCACTTCAAAGCTCCCAAATATTCGCCGTTCAAGAAGCAAATCCGCGTCCCTCGTGAAACAAAAGACCAACCATATGAAAAAGCATTATTGGCTTGGATTAGATCTTGAACTGTTTCTCCTGTAAAACTTAAACGCTGACGTAGATACCTCTCTTGGCTGTTTTTATTTTTCCTTTTTTCTTTGCGTTACTGATCGTACCCCAAACTTGGCTCTTATTAAGGCCGGTTTCTTCCATGATGTATTTTGTATCAACGCCCTTTGGATTGGACTTGATCACGTTCAGGATGGTGTTGGCGATCGTGTCTATTTTTGGTGGTTTGCTTTCAATGGGATTTCGAGCGGTGGGTTTTTTGGGTTCTTTCTGCTTTGCCTGGGGCGGCTCTTCTGATTGGATAATGGGTTGAACGGCAGATTCCAGGATAATATCTTCCTTTTCTTTGAGCTTTTGTAATGCTTCGAAGGTTCCATTGAGACATTCTGCTATCTGTTGTGATGTCATGGCTTCATGCCTTACCCGTGCGGCTATTATTTCCGCTGCCATTTCTGTCAAAGACTTGATCATTCTTATTCCCCCCTTTCTTCTTTAGGCGATCGTTTTTGGTTGAATTTTCCCTGAGGGTGGATCTACATATGGGCACGATGGATGATCTACCTACAGACTCCCCAAACCTATCCAACAACTACCGAACCCAGGGCCGGTTGCACACCGGTTACCCCCTTACCGCTCTCCTGCTCTCACACCAGTGGGCAGGGTGAACGGGCCTTAGTAAAAGCCAATTAAACAGAAATCTTTGCAAAATCCTTTAACGTCACGACCCTGCCCATTTGGTGCATGGCGTTGTTATAAGGAACATTTTCTTCTATGAATTGTCCACCCAATGCTCAATCCAACAGGAACAAACCACCACAAAGGCATCCAAATTGATAATGCTGCAATAAAGATAGTAGATTCATTGTCATGAATATTTCCCCAAAAAACTACTATGAGATATGACATTAATGCGAAAATTGGAACCAATAAAAAATATGACACAATAATACTCAGAATGTAATATTTTGTATTTGATATAATTGAATTTGGAATAGGTTTAAGAAAATCGGGTATTAACCTGAAGAGAACAAGCAAAACTAAAAATGAAACGAGTATACTGAGAGTGGAAAGAATAATTGTCGATGGTTCTTTTTGAATAATTGGTTCTAAAATAAAACCAATCAACCAAAATAATCCTATTACGAGATTAATTGAAAAAAGCCATCTAATAATGTTCATATAAGCACTATTTCCTAATAATTAGTATCATGAAACTGTTGTGGGCTTTACAGATTTGAGACCGCATAGGATATTTTCCCAACCACAACATATGGAGCCGGTTAAACTTCGGTTCAAACGGTCCCAGAAGAAGTTTACTTGCATGATCTTTCACACCAGAGCGGCCAAGATCGTGCAAGACTGGCAGAACAATCTTACACTATTTCACCATGAAATCAAACGGATGTTTCATATATGTCGCATCTAAGGTCCTAATAATTCACATGCCAAACCGAGTAATCATCAAGAAGTTGATGATTAGGCNATTTTTTGTCAACGACCTCCAGATAATCAAGTTCAAGAATAAATTCCTTCTTGTCGCTTAATCGTTTAACTCTTACCATGATTTGTTCATCGTAATCTTCATCCTCATAAAAATCGAGAATTTCGAATTTGTCTTTATATGAAGGATTATCCTTTTTTAGTTTTTCATATTCTTTTTTTTTGCCAGGTCCATGAACATATTTTTCTTCCCATGGAAAATCTTCGATTCCTGTTACAATACAGGGGAATTCGATTTTTTCTTTCAAATAGTGCAGATACTTTTTAATAGTTTCCGGCGATTTTTCCTGCATTTCTTCATTATCAATGTCACCATCTGCAAGAATTTGAGCTATTCTGTCTTCCTGACTATCCATCTCTAAATTTTCCTCCCATACAAGTCCAAATTTATAGCCAAAGTTTTGATTGCCTGAACAGGGAACATTAATGCACTGCTTTTATCAAGAAACGCTGGCATCACCTGAATCAAAAACCGCCAGATATTCGAGATGAGCTGCATACCTCTGTTAGACGGTTTTGCGTTTAAAATTCTATTGGTTGTAAAAACTTATTTTCTTCCTCTTCAGATATCAGAAATTCTATAACCTTTCTTTTATCCGTATACCGATCTGATTGATGTTTTGCCAGGCACAATATATGGGGGTTGGTCAATTTTCCGCTCATCCGGTCTCGGGAGAATGATGCTTGCATTAACCCTCTTAGCACATCCGCCAAAACCGTGCAAGACTGACAGAAGAATTATGCACGTGGGCGCAGGCAAAAATGGCTATAAGGTTTTGATCGGAATTTTCTGTGTTCTCCCATCGGCAGGGTGAGGGAACGCACCGTTGGAACCGCTCAATGTTGTTTATATCTCTTTAAAAGAAAACTGATGGGATTAGTAGACATTATTTCCAAGTCCACCCAATAAGATTCCGCACCAATGTCAACGCAGAGGATATGAATGATTCCGGTTGAAAACGTATACGTTGCGCAATCATCTTGGTGGCCCTAAACAACATAGCCCGCGCCGATACTACTGAAGTCAAAAGTCGAAGGTACGGTCAAATCCAAATCCGCCACTCCCCCTAACGTGGTTCCAGAACCATGACGCGGTCGAAGATGATCTCGTCCGGGTCCGGACCGATCCGGTCGGGACATCCGGGATCGATGTAGTTCCGGAAGGCCATGAACGCCTCGTCGTCATAATCGATGCCCTTCAGGTCCCTGTTGACGTCCTGATGCACGACAAAAGTCTGATCATCTAGTGCTTTCCTGGCGAACTGCCAGATATAGAGCTTTTCGATGTTCTCGACGTCTGACAGATTCGGGAACCGTTCGGCCGCCGTGGCGTTGTACATGTCGTTGGTGATCCCGCCGAAGCCGTTAAAGTACTTGGCCCCATAACAGCTGACATTGTTGTACACGGATTTGGAGGCCGCGGTGTGGTTGACCCCGTAGACAACGACGACCGTCTCTTTACCGAATTCGAAGAGACCGGAATTCAGGTACAGGGTGTCCCTGGTCTCGCCAAGGACGTCCTCTAATGCGTTGATGGCCTCGGATCCAGTCTTGCCCAGCCAGATATAAGTCGGCAGTTCCCGAATGGTGTACTTTCCGCTGTAGTGAGAAATGATCGCCTGTCTCAACGCATCGACCGCCGGCATAAGATAGTCTTCGGTCTGGCCCGACCCTCTTTCCCGGGGAGCGAAGGGGGCAAGGAAATCGGCCGCCCGGGGTGTGTTTGGGGTCAGGCGCAGGATTTCCAGAGTCGGCCGGTTCACATAGGCGTTTCCGGCGCCCTTGTCCTCGGGGTTGGAAAACCGGTGGAGGAAATTAATCATGTCCGCGAAGTCGTCGTTCCCGAGGTGGATCAGGTTCGGATCGACGATGTCTAGGAGGACCTTGTTCGGGTCCAGACCGGCCTCGCCCACTGCGGCCAGGACGTCATCATAGAGCTGACGGTCCGGGGTAGAGACCAGGACGAAAAACGATTCGAAGGGCTGAACCTTGGATCCGCCGGGAGAGGGATAGAGTATGTCGTCCTGGATGTTGTATGAGTTTATGGGATCTCCGAATTGGGTGTAGATCTTCTGGCGCTCAAAGGGATTGCTGCCGCTTAAACACAGGTTCAGGAAATAGCTGCGGTAGCTGTAGTAATCGCAGGGCGGAGGCGTTTTGCCTATAATGACCAGACCCTCATCCTCCCGTAGGCTGTAGGCGAATTGCACAGGCAGGATGGCGTGCTTGGCGTCAGGAGGCAAAGGAGCCTGAATGCAGAGATAGGGGAAACCGGCGTTGTTGCCGTTGGCGTTGGGCGAATAGCCAGCCGAACAAATCTCGACGGCGTTGCTCAGGCAGATGTCGCCCTGCTGGACCGTGTAACCGATTTTTTGCAGGGCCGCGGCCACACCCTTGCTCTCGGGTACGATGTCCCCGACCTCCAGCGGGACCGGCGCGCTGACGACGACCGATCTTTTTTCCTCGTCCATCTCGATCTCGCCGTCGAGAACCTGGGCCAGAAACCCCAACGGGGCCCACAACCGGCCACGATCCTCCATGCAGGCCGGCTCCATGGGACAGAGTTGCACCTGGACCATGCCGTAGGCATAGCCATTAGAGGCGAAGCCGATCCGTTTACCGTACTGGGCGATGATACCCGTGTTCATGTTGACAGGCAGGAACCGACCGCCCACGCCCTTCATGAACTGGGCAACATCCAGCAGCGGCCCGTCGGCCGTGTTTTGCCACTCGACCGTCGTGTCCTTGGCGACGTCGTTCAGCACCAGAGTTGCTGTGTTCGGCTCGTCGCTGTCGCTGCTGCCCTCGCATGAAGTCATGAGGGGCACAAGAAAAAAGAACAAGGCCAACAACCGAAGAATTTTCCTGTCCATCTGAAAAGCCCCCCTATTAATTGTCCATATAGTGTTTTTCAGAGCCCATCGAAGATGTTTTTTTATCATATCCGAGTTCAGAATGACCTGGCGAGGCCTTCTATAATAAAATGCGCTCGTGGCGTATAGCTTGCATAAATCCGCACCCCAACGGTGCCACAATCGTGCGAGGCTGACAGATCAATCTTACACTATTTACCAGTGAAATCAAATGAATGTTGCATATGGGAAATGTGGGCGCTATGTCGCATAATTTTCCCCTCATTTTTAGCCTTCTCACATTCCAAGATTTTCCATTTGACTTTTTTTGTATTTTCTCTTGACAGAAAAACAATGATGTTTATTTTCTGTACAAAACAGGCATATCTCATAAATAGCTGTTATTGTTTGCCTATTCATTTTAATTCTTTCTGTTGGCTTGTGGTGAATCGATAGATCTGGAGTGGTTTTCTGGCTCGGCCGAAAAGGAAAGAACCCGCGAAGTGAAGATGCAATTGCAGCATCATGAAAGACGTTCCTCGCCTTTGTTCTTTCCGGAGTATTCTTTTTCCAACTTTTTCTACGGCCATACCATTTAACTGAAAAAGGAATGGCGGGAGCGCATTCCGGATAAACACAAATGGGCCCAAGAAGACGATTGGGTCCTTTTTAAGGGTAAAGACCTGCTCCAAGCGGAGTAGGGAGACCCCAAATATTATCCCAGGATCTTGGGAATCCAAGGAAAGGAGGTTTGCGTTATGATTTTTCGAAGGGTAAGTGAATGGCCATCATGGAATTGGCGAGGTCAATGGGAGGAAATGGAGAAACTGAGGAGACAGATGGATGTCCTCAGCGGCGGTTTATCGGGGAGGCTCTTTGCGGAAACTTCTGCTGGCGTATTCCCCCTGATGAATATGACGGAAGATAGTGACCATTACTATGTCCGCGCCGAACTCCCCGGAATCAAGGCGGATGTCTTGGACATATCCGTTACAGGAGACACCCTGTCTATTTCCGGAGAAAGGATGATCCTTGAAGAGAAAGAGAACGCCAAATATCACAGAAGAGAAAGGGAATCAGGGAAATTCAGTAGAATTGTAGGATTGCCGTCTCAGGTGGATACCACCAAGGTAGAGGCAAGTACCACAGATGGTATTCTTAAAGTGATCCTCCCCAAGTCAGAGGCGGCAAAGCCTAAACAGATTACGGTAAAAGGCGAATAGCGCAAATCCGAATAAGGAAAGGGGGTAGTGGAAATGACGGATACGGAAAGCAAGGCATTACAGGCTAAAGAAAAAGCAGAGTTGAAATCTGCATCCGAAGATACCAAACCGGGACCCACTTTTGCGCCGTCCGTGGATATTTTTGAGACGGAGGAGGCACTCACCTTGCTGGCTGATCTGCCGGGTGTAAACGCCAAAGACCTGAACATCGATCTCAAAGAGGGCGTTCTCACGCTTTCAAGCGATGCTGTGACTCAGGAAGGGTCTGAAGAGGTGGATGTTTTCAGGGAGTATCAGACAGGAAAATATTACCGTAAGTTCAATCTGTCCGATGTCATAGACCAGTCCAAAATTGAGGCGGAGCTGAAAGAAGGAGTCCTTCGGTTGCATCTGCCCAAAATCGAGGCTGCTGCGCCCCGGAAAATCGAGGTGAAAGCCGGGTAGCATTGACCCACTGCTGAAAATAGCGTAAGGACCCGATCAACTGTCGTTGGTTGATCGGGACTTCCTTACATCTCCAGGCAGTCTTTAAGTTATGGATTTTAATTACACAAGACAATGGAGGTCTCCATGGCCAAAGACTACTACATTTCCCTGGGCGTCAGCAAGGGCGCGAATTTAAACAAAATAAGAAAAGCCTACAGGAAGATAGTCAAGGAGGTTCACCCGGATGTAACGTCTTCGGGAGAGGGAGTTCAGCGTTTTCTGGAGACTCATGAGGCCTATGAGACCTTGGCAGACGAAAAAAAAAGGAGGCTTTATGACCAGGAACAGGAAAAACGGGCTTCCAATAACCGGAACGTGAAAAGGCCCCAGACCATAGCGTGGAGACCCTCCGTTTTCAGTGAACTGGAGAATTTTTTCACTCCTGCCGATGAGTTTTTTGAGGGGCTCCTGCCCGGGTTCTTTGATCTGGAAAGGGGTAAAATCAGAGGAAAAGATCTCTATTTCGAGGCCATACTCTCTTCATGGGAAGCGCAAAGGGGCGGAGTGTTTCCCATATCCGTTCCGGTCCATGAGCGCTGCTCGCCATGTAGGGGAACCGGATATATTGAAGGCTTTTTCTGCCCGGCTTGTACAGGGTACGGGATGGTGGATTCCGAAAGAGTTTTCTCCTTGAACATACCGCCCCATGTGACACATGGGATGGAAATAACGTTGTCCATGGAAGATATCGGTTTAAAAGATGTGGACCTCCATGTGAGGGTGCTTGTGGATCAAGCCCTCCATCAAGAAAGCCCTTTCTTATGAGCATCGGGATCGGGATCGACTCATCCCATGCGCCTGCCCTTTCATATCGATGGCGATTTCGATTTGGATCATTGAACGGTTACACGTTTGAAACATTTCGTAGCCGGGTGATGGTCAATCGATCCCGATAAGTATTCCATCACCTCTATTTCAACGCTGTCAGGCGCTTGGACAAAAAATATCCAAAGCCCTTCTCTGACTGTATACGCAAGGGACTTATAGAATCTCAGTTATGTGGTTTACTTTTTCTCTTCTTAGGTATACTTTTACTCTGACCTTCACTGATCCATTTATCAATAGCTTCTTTGTCAAACCGCCAGACTCTACCAATCCGAATTGCAGGGATCTTACCTTCAGCTG
>DUZB01000248.1 GCA_013349725.1 Deltaproteobacteria bacterium
TATGATTACGATTAAGATTATGACCTTCCGAACGTACTCTCGACTAATTGGATCAAGTGGGCGAAATTAGAACCAAGCCCAAAAATTCCTCTTTAAAAACGATCTTTTGATTGCTATATTGTGGCAAGGGTGTGGTTGACCCGCCCGCCACCTGCCCTCCACCGCGAGCCTGGGGTTCACTCAGGCAACGCAGGCGAGTGGGAAATCTTTGCCCGGGGCGGCTCAGGAAGAGGAAATAATGGACAAGAAAAACGATAATGACACCACCCTTCCGCTAATCAGGCTCAAATACAAGAATGGAGATCTGATTATCAAGGAAGGAGATTATGGCATTTCCATTTATAGAATCATTGAGGGGAAGGTCGCGATAACCAAGGCATCGGAAGGGAAAGATATTTTCCTGGCTGATCTGGGGCCCGGAGATATTTTCGGGGAAATGACCTTTTTGAGACGAACAAATGAGGCCCGCAATGCTTCGGCCAGGGCTTCGGAGGATTGCATCGTGGAGGTTTGGCATCGCGACAAACTGATGGATGAATATGCGAAAATGCCTCCCATTATCAAATTCATGGCAGACCAGACGATTTCGCGCCTTATTCGAATGAACAAAATTATTATTGAGCTGACGACACGGGAACAGAAAAAGAGAGAAGAGATGAGGAAGGAAGACCCTCTGACTTCCCAAAGACGATATTTTCGAAAGAAAGTTGATCTTGAATGTAATTATCGACCAACCAAGTCTTCAGAAAAGGTTCGCCTTTCAGGGCGCGCCATTGACCTCAGCCTGGGGGGCATAGGGATTGAGATTCCTGTAAGAAATGCTGAGATGTATTCGCATGTGAAGGGAGATCTTCTCAGAATACAGATTGTTCTGCCCGATCGAAAGAATCTGGAAATGGAATGCAGCATTGAGGAAATCACGAGAAATGCCGGTACGGAAAAAATTCTGGTAGGCATGTCCGTAAGCGCCATATCACCAGGGTCCAGGAAATTGTTAGGCTTCTTTCTGATGCCTTGACGGGAGGATTATTCATTGATGGAAATTGAGAATCTGCTGTATGCCTATCTGGCAAGTGAGGAAAGATATGCCCCCGGCGAAGTGATTATTCAAGAGGGGACTATGGGGGACTGGATATATTTACTTATGGAAGGAAATGCGAAAGTAACCAAAAAGACCGGCACAGGCGCAGTATTGATCGAAAACCTCAAAAAAGGGGCTGTTTTCGGTGAAATGCCCTTGCTGGAAAATCTGCGCGATTCGCGAAATGCCTCGGTTGTCGCAGGAGATGTGCCGGTCAGGGTCGGGATACTGGATGGAGAGAAAATGGTCAGAGATTACGAAAGCCTCTCTCCGGAATTAAGATTGTTGTTTAAGGCCCTTGCCGGAAGGCTCCGAAAAGCCAACAGCAAGGTAGCTGCTCTCGTCGTGGGTTTGAACCAGATGGAAAAACCTGTTTTTTAAAGGACCCATCCAAGGCATCTCCAGACAACTGCGCTAACACCAACCAGCATGCTCAGGCTTTTCATGTCATTTCCCTGCAGGAGCAAAAGACGCTTTTCGCTCAACATATTCTCTTTTGATTCTCTTCCCTGATGAATTTCCAGGTCGATCCAGCATTCTATGTCAGCCCAGCCACAACAGATCGTTGCAACTTTTGTCTCATTTATGAGAAAAGCAGCCGGCACTGAATTTGCTGCTGTGGGCACTTTTTCATTGAAAAAAAATTGTTTCTGTGGCTTACTGCAATGTTCGTTATAGCAGAATATGACAATAACAATTTCCGAGCCTGGGGTGCGCTATTCCGGTTTGAACGGAATAACCGCCGAGACCTCTTTGCGTTTGCGGCGTCGTTATAAAAACATGTTTGATTTTTCAAGGTTTACTGGTACATTGATGGCAATAAAAAACGATACGGAATCCGATCCTGCATGGCTATCTGAAAATGGTCTCTGGTGACGCCGGACATGAAACCTGAATACAGAAACTGTTTCAGTCTTAGAGTGCGGAATGCCTGTCTCAGCATCCTCCTGATAACCATTCTTGCCCTGTATGGATGCAGCTATTTTGATTCAACCGCTGATAATGCAGTGATTGTTGTTGGGTCCACACACGTTGATTCCGATACCTTGAAAAAGGATGTCAGATTTATCTGCTCTGAATTGGCGATTCCTTTCCAGGGCGAATCCAGGATAAAGGAAAAATTGATCGACCGGGTCATAGACCACTACCTCATCATGGAATTTGGAAAGAAAAACGGCATCGTTATCTCACAACAGGAATTTGAGGAAAACCTGATGGATATCAAAAGGCAGTACGGTGAGGAACCTTTCAGAGAGGCCCTGTTGCAGGCCTATATGAGCGAAGAGCAATGGGAAAGGCGTTTCAGGGAAAGTCTTTTAATCCGCAAAATATGCGCCCAATCGATGGAAAAAGCTTCCGCACCCAGTTATGAAGAAACAAAGCGGTTTTTTGAGAAAAACCAGGACAGGTTTGGAGGCCGTGAAAAAATACGATTTCTCCAGATTGTCACACGAACAAAAGAAGACGCCGTGGACCTCCACGGGCGAATTCAAAGAGGCGAAGATTTCATGAATCTTGCCAGGGAATATTCCATAACACCCGAAGCACAGCAAGGCGGTTTCGTGGGTTGGATCGATCGAGAACACCTGGATCAGGCTTTACAGGAATCGTTTTCTACCTTAACGCCTAACCAATTGGGCCCAGTAGTCAAGACGCCTTTTGGTTACCACGTGGTACGGCTGCTTGCCACACGCACCGCGGATCAAGAAAAATTTGAGGACGTTTACCCCGAAGTCATGACGGTTTTGACCCAAAATAAACGCACCCATTTTTACGCGAATTGGTTAAAGGAACTCCGATCGCAGTTTCAGATCAGGGTAAATCAGGAATTACTCAAACAGGTGGAGTTTTCACAAGATGAAAGCTTGTAAGGTTTTCCGCTCGTTCATTTTATCTCTCCTGCTGGTGCTGACGGCAACGGCCCTTCTGAAGTCACCGGCATCAGCAGAAATTCGAAACAGGGTGGTGGCCATTGTCAACGACCAGCTTGTTACGCTTTACGAACTGAATATAAAAATCAAAGCACTGACAGGATTGGACCCGGAGGAAATAAGGACAAGGTCCGAGAAGGATTTCATGCAGGCCCGTCGGGATGTGTTAGACATGTTGATCAATGACAAGATCGCCCGGGGAAAGATAAAAGAGCTGGAAATAACCGTATCGCAGGAAGACGTGGATAAGGCGATAGAAAAAGTCAAACAGGACAGCCAGATCACCCAGGAAGACCTCCTCGCCAAACTGAAAGAGAGAGGAATGAGTCTTGAGGCTTACAGAGAAAATGTCAAGAATGAACTTGAGAGAATGCAACTGATCAATTACGAGGTCAAATCAAAAATCATTCTCAGGGAAGAGGAAATCAGAAAATATTATGATGAACATAAGGGCGAATTCACCAGCCAGGGAAAAGTGAGACTCTCCATCATTTTTCTCAAACAGGAAGACCCTGCCAGTACAGTCGAAGCCGATGCCGTCAAGAAAAAAGGCGAGCTTATCATGCAGAAAATAAGAGACGGTGAGAATTTTGGCGCCCTGGCAAAAAAATACTCCCAGGGCCCCGGTGCTGACGAAGGAGGAGATTTAGGTCTTTTCAAGGAGCCTGACCTCAACGCAGAAATGGCGGAGATCGTGAAGAATCTGCCTGCCGGAGGAGTAAGTCCGCTAATCATCACGCCCAACGGCATACGAATCATGAAAGTAACGGAGAAAGATCCAGGTGGCGAAAAATCTTTTGAACAAGCTCAAGATGCCATACGTTCAATCCTTTACCGAAAAGAACTGGATGCCAAATATGCAGAATGGGTTAAAGAACTGAGAAAAAAAGCATATACAAAAATAATTTTTTAAGTCACTATTCACGATACCATGAATACATACAGAGACCAGCTATTGACTGTGGGAGATTCGAGTCCCCTTGACCGCGTCCATAACACGGGACTTGGCCCCCTTTTAAAGGGGAAGAGGGAGGAGATGGGCCTCAGTCGTGAACAGATCGCACAGACAACCAAGATAAGGCCGCATATTCTTCAGGCGCTTGAAGAGGAAAACTGGGATTTGCTCCCCTCTTCCGCTTTTGTTAAAGGTTTTCTCCGATCCTATGCCCGCTCTTTAGGCCTGGATGAGAATGTGGTGGCAGATGCCTATCTGGAAATCAGCAAAGATACGGATAGTCCGCCGAAAATCGAACGAAGACCGGCACGCAGGAAGAAAGAGAAGGTTCTGTATATCTTCTCAGCGCTCATTCTCCTGGCCGGGCTATTCTTTTTGTTTACTTATGGAGAACAGATCTGGGACAGAATCTCAAAGAAAGCCGGAAATGCCGTCACGGAGGACTCCTCCCCTGCACCAGTAGAGAAAGCCGACAAAATCTTTGAAAGCAAAGAGCTGGTTTCCACCGATGATCAGACAACGATACCGACAGAGCCGGCAATTTCTTCAAGAGACAGCGTCCTTAAAAAGAGTCCTGAGATTGAAATAGCGGAACCGAAGACCGAGCAGCCGGAGGAATCCCTTGTGATCCCATCCGGAACAGCACAGATTTCCGAAGCAGATTCCCCGCCTGATGAAACAGTGGTTGCCGCCCCTCCTCCCTCTTCCAATGGTCCTTCTGAGAAAAGCCTGTTACTGAAGGCGAATGTCAAGGAAAGGACATGGATCAGAGTTTTTGTAGATGACAGGGAACCAAAAGACTATGTTTTTCAACCCGGGAGCAAACCTGAATGGACCGCCGAAAAGGGCTTTGAACTACTGATAGGCAATGCAGGAGGGGTCGAGCTTGGATTAGAAGGAACGGCCATGAAGACCCTTGGGAAAAAGGGACAGGTCATCAGGCTTAGCATCCCTGAAGGATATGAGCGGAGGAATAAAAACAACTAAATTGGAAAACGTCTACAATATTTTTGAAGAAAGAGGCTTTGTTGAACAGGTAACGGATAGAGAACAGGTCTTGCGACTGCTTAAAAAATCCACAACCTGCTATATCGGCTTTGATCCAACAGCCAGTAGCCTGCACGTGGGCAGCCTGGTTCCAATCATGTCCCTGGCGCATATGCAGAAGGCAGGGCACAGGCCGATTGCCCTGATCGGGGGCGGAACGGGGCTTGTGGGAGACCCGAGCGGAAAGACAGAAATGCGGCAGATCCTGTCCCGCGAACAGATTGATCAAAACGCCATGGGGCTCAAAAAACAGCTGTCCCGATTCATCGACTTTGGGGAAAAGGACGGCCTCATGTTGAACAACGCCGACTGGCTCACCAAACTGAGCTATATCGATTTTCTCAGAGACATCGGCCGGCATTTCAGCGTAAACAGGATGTTAGCGGCCGAGAGCTATCGTGCAAGACTGGAAAAAGGCCTCAATTTCATTGAGTTCAATTATATGCTTCTCCAGGCCTACGATTTCTGGCACCTTTTTAAACACTATGATTGCCGGCTCCAGATGGGAGGAAATGATCAGTGGGGAAATATCCTCGCCGGGACCGATCTTACACGGCGTCTCGATGGAGAAACGGTTCACGGCCTGACCTTTCCCCTTTTGACAACTTCTTCCGGAATCAAAATGGGGAAAACCCACAAGGGCGCTGTATGGCTCGATGCCGAGCTCACAAACCCCTACGAATATTACCAATACTGGATCAACCAGGACGACCGCGATGTGGAACGTTTCCTATCCCTGTTCACTTTCCTTCCAATGGACCAGATTGGCGATTTATGCAGGGCCCCCGGCTCGGATATCAGAAAAGCGAAAGAAAAGCTGGCATATGAAGCCACCTGCCTGTGCCATGGTAAAACTGAAGCGGATCTGGCTCGAAAAGCCGCCAAACAATTATTTGGATCGGACACAACCTCAAACGCTGAATCAATCCCCTCCCATACAGTGCCTGAAGCAGAGATGCGGGCGGGAATACCAGCCTTTATTCTGTTTGAAATTTCGGGTCTCTGTAACAGTCGCGGGGCTGCGCGAAGGCTCATCTCCCAGAGCGGGGGATACATAAACGGGAAGAAGGTGGAAGTTTTCGACCAGATTGTTGATCTGCAGAATCTGGAAAACGACTGCCTGCTGCTGAGGGCCGGCAAAAAACGATATATGAAGATTGTAGTGGATAAATGACAAAAGACACGAACATATCCGATCGGGAAAGAGAACAACGAGACTATGAAGACACTGATCTGACATTGGACAGTTCGGACCTTGCGCCTGCACTGCCTCCAAGAGAAACCTCTCTGGTTCCCTATGACCCCCTTCAGCTGTATCTCCTTGAAATCAAGAGATACCATCTTCTTACAAGAGAGGAAGAAAAGGAACTTTCCATTAAGGCCAGAGAAGAAAATGATGAAAAGGCCGCCTACACCCTCATCACCTCCAACTTGAGGCTGGTGGTTAAGATAGCGATGGATTTTCATCGATACTGGACAAAGAACCTTCTGGATCTTATCCAGGAGGGCAATCTGGGTCTATTACAGGCAGTCAAAAAATTTGATCCTTACCGTGGGATCAAATTTTCTTACTATGCATCATTCTGGATCAAAGCCTACATCCTCAAGTTCATCATGGATAATTGGAAATTGGTCAAGATCGGGACAACCCAGAGTCAGCGCAAGCTTTTTTTCAACCTCGCAAAGGAAAGAGACCGGTTGATT
This sequence comes from Deltaproteobacteria bacterium, assembly GCA_013349725.1. The sequence continues at coordinate 6,719 of DUZB01000248.1, forward strand.
TCGCAGGGTTTCGCACCCGAGCCTAAGTTGCTGGCCGAGAGGCTCGACGTGAAAGAGGAAGAAGTTATCGAGATGAGTCAAAGGCTGGGAGGATGGGAGGTCTCTCTGAGCGCACCGGTGGGAGATGACTCAAAAGAGGCTTTTGATTCCTTTCTTCCTGATCCGGCAACCGCCGTCGATGAACAGTTGTCCGAAAATCAAAGCCGGAATCTCCTCAAAGACAGCCTGTTGGAATTTCGCAAAACACTTTCGGGCAAGGAAGCGGATATCTTTGATAATCGCATCATGGCGGACAAACCGTTGACGCTGCAGGATCTTGGCGACAAATACAATATCTCACGGGAGAGAATACGACAAATCCAGGAAAAGATTACAAAAAATATCACCAAATGGTTGAAGGACGACATTCCTGGTTTTGAAGAACAGTATTCCGATTTCTTGAAATGATTGGAGAACGATTGAAACAGAAAACCCTATTATTCAAAAATCCGCACGGGAATTCCACTGTAAGGACAGGGCGGCAACATCCGACAATGGCAATCATTTTTTTCCTCATTTTTGCAGGGTTCGTTTTTCCGGCATGTTCAACACTCAAATCGCCGGCGCCCGCGAGAGAAACGGACTTCATTGAGGAAGTCCCTGTCTCCAATGAATATGCCAGAGATAGTTTACAAAAGGCCTATAACGATTTCATGCTTGCTTCCCTGGCCATTGAAAAAGGAGAATACACGGAAGGGCAAAACTACCTGGAATCCGCCATTAAGAATGACCCCCAATCCGCCTTTCTCCATATCAAAATGGCTACCCTGCTGAAAAGCATGAAGGAATACCAGAAAGCACTGGTTTATGCCAAAAAAGCGGTCAGTCTTGATCCAAAAGATCCGGAGGGCATAACCGTTCTGGCCGACCTGTATGTACTTACCGGCAATGATGACCAGGCCATTGAACACTACAGGGAAATCCTCAAAAGTGATCCTGAAAACCAAAGAATAAGGCTGCTTCTTTCGACCATACTGGTGAGAAAGGGACAACTCACGGAGGCGCTTGAGTGCCTGAACATTCTTTTAAAACAAAACCCGAAACTGGTCATAGGCCATTATTACAGGGGAAGGATTTATCTCGAATTAGGTCGCTTTAAGGAAGCGGAGAAGTCCTTTGACGACACCCTCGAGCTCAATCAACACCTGGAGCCCGCCCTTTTTGATAAAGGGACCCTGTATCTGATGACAAAACAATACGAGGAAGCGGCCCGTACCTATGAAATGCTGCTGGCCATGTACCCGGACAACCATCAGGCGAGGGAACGTCTGGTGGAGGTCTACTTTAAACTGGGACAGGACGATAAGGCGGCCGGCGAAGTAAAGAACATTCAGAACCAGTCCAAGCCTGGAACACCCGAGAGACAGGCCCTGGGACTGATTTATCTGAGGCACGGAAAACTGGATGAATCCATTGAAGAACTCAAACTGATCGTCTCTGCCTGGCCCAATGATAATAAATCCCGCTTCTATTTGGCCACAGCATACGAAGAAAAGGGCGACCTGGAGACGGCCCTGTCCGAGTTCAAAACAATCAAGCCGAAAACAGATTATTTCGTTGAGGCCAGTATCCACATGGCGCACATTCTTAACCTCCAGGAGAAATATGATGACGCCATAAAAAGCCTCGAAGAAGCCATTGCGGTCTCCGAAAAACGAACCGAACTCTACCTGATGCTTGCTTCGGTTTATGAAACCATGGAGAACTATGACAAAGCCGTTGCCGTAACAGAGGAAGGCCTGAAAATTGACAACCGGAATGTGGATCTTCTTTTTCGTCTGGCCATCCTCCTCGATAAGAAGGGAGACAAGGAAAGCTGTCTCAGAAAAATGTATGAAGTGCTTGAGATAGAACCGGA
>DUZB01000196.1 GCA_013349725.1 Deltaproteobacteria bacterium
TCCTCTGAAATCACATGGAAATCGTCTTTCTGGGTATTCGACAGACCAAGGGTCCTGTTGAGGGAAAACAGCCGCATTTTGACCGACGTAAGGGGATTCCGAATGCTATGGGCCATACCGGCGGCAAGTTTGCCCACAGAGACCATCTTTTCCGCCTGCAAGAGGCTTTCTCGGCTTTTCCCCAGTTCGGTCTGTGCCTTCTCAGCATCCTCGATGAGGCCACGCACCGATATGCTGAGCGAGTATACCTCATCCCCGGGTTTTTTGGAAGCGCCCTTTCTATCCGCTGCAACGGCCAACCTGTGCAGTGGGGTAAGGATGTGGTGTATGAGGAAAAAAACCAGGAGAAACCCCAGGACCAGAACAGCCGCCATGGCGATGACCACGATGATTCTCAGTCGTTGGGCCTCATTGCCGCTGTCTTCCCTCATCTCCATTATGCCGGCCGTATACAGGTTCTTGTATTCTTCACAGCGTTCCAGAATCTTGAAGAAACTATTCCGCACGCTCTTGTGAAGTGCAGCGCCTTCAGCCCGATTTCCGGTCTTATAGTAGGAAATCACATTATCTTTTATCTCAATATACTGGATATACTCGGATTCAATCCGCCCAAGCGCTTCCTTCTGCTCGTTGGTTTCTGCAATGGAATGAGCTTTTTGCATCCTCTCCTTAAAAACCTGGCGGGCTTCTCCAAGACGTCTGAGCCACTCGGGATCACCGTCCAGGAAATAGTAGGACAAAAATCCCTTCTGATTTACCAGGGCGATTTCAAGGGCCTCGGCAGACTGAAAAGCGGCGATATCCTTGTCAATGACCTGGTTTAAAAGGACTTCCATCCGGAAAGAATACCAGATGGTGATCATTCCACCCATAAGCGTAACAGATATCAGGGCTGCCAGAAGCAGACAGATTCTGATACGGAGGGTTATCTGGTTCCACATGCTTTGGTTCTCCACTTTACTATGAAAACACTTTTTGACCACGAATCACACGAATCACACGAATGAATGTCGTCAGGTTCTTTTTTGTGTGCCGGAGACTTGCAGAAGGTCCGAATATTGTTCAGGACCCGGGTTTACGTTGGGGAAAGATACCAGTTTATTGTCTTGATTTCAAGGGTCCTGTCAGACACGGGTTCGTTCAGGAAATTTAACCTTGCTTATATTCCGGCCGTGTATTAATTTTGGGTGTAAAGGACCCTTAATCATGCAGAAGTCTCTAACGTGCTCCCATTGCGGCAAACCGGTAATTTCTTATAGAAATCCTGTACCTACGGTGGATATCATCATAGAAATGGGTTCCGGTGTCCGGTTTACGGATCATGGAATTCCCACAAAAAGTGCATGTTCCGCGGGAAGCCCCGGCGGCTTTACGGACCCCCCCGGTAATGCGGACATTCGGGTCGCGGGTTCCAGGATCGTTTTGATCAGGAGAAAGAACTATCCCTTTGGGTGGGCNATCCCCGGCGGTTTTGTCGATTACGGAGAAAGCCTTGAGGAGGCGGCCTTGAGAGAGGCGGAAGAGGAAACCTCCCTGAAAGTGGNGCTTCTCTTTCAATTAGGCGCNTACTCGGATCCCTCGCGNGACCCGAGGCAGCATACCATTTCCGTGGTCTTTGCGGCCAGGGCCGAAGGGAACCCGGTCGCTGCNGATGATGCGGAAGATATTGGNATATTTGATTNCAGTTCTATCCCGAAAGATCTTGCATTCGACCATGGAAAGATAATCCGGGACTATTACCGGAGGGTTGACCGTTTATCAAGGCTGGTTTCTATTTGATGTTTTACAAGAAATTAAAGGGTCTGCTTCTTCCTGCCTTTCTGCTGTTTCTGCTGTTTGCAGCAACCATCCTGCTCCTCAATACGCTGATACAGAAAAAATCCGTTCAGGCCTACCTGTTAAAAGAGATTTCAAAAATTGCCGGGTATGAGCTTCGTTCCGGCAGAATAGAACTATCCCTGTGGCGAGGGTTCGGACTCAGTGCCTACAACCTCTCGTTGGTTTCGCCTGAAGGATCGGAAAAAATGACTGTTTCCAGGGTCAACCTGAAGCTGAATACGGAAGAATTGCTGAAGGGGCGATTCATTCCCAGTGAAATTCAGTTGGTCGCTCCTGAAATACAATGGTCCAGTATTGCTGATCCGGATATAGGGGGATTTAGCATGGTGCATGGCGCATGGCGCTCTGCGCTCTGCGCTCTGCGCTCTGTGGAAAATGCCCATGTGTGCGTGAGGGGCGTTCCTATTGATCTGGAGAACCTTTCTGCCGGAATAACCCTTCGCGACAAGGCCTTTGATGCCCCCAGCGCAAGCCTGAAGGGAACCGCTGTCTACAACGGAATTGAGATTCCCTTTACCGCCGAAATCGGCCTGGAGTTGAAGGCCGGCAAGGAGACGTCCGTAAGGATTGATCTTACATCGGGGGATGTGCCTCTCTCCTCTTTCAGTTGGCCCGGGACTGTCCCCGTGCAAGGGGGCAGTGGAAAAATAGAGATTACCGCGCAGGGCAATCCTTTCAGATCCATAACAGCAGAAGGACGGATTCTTTTAAAGAATCCGGACTTCATGATTGTGGACGGTAAAGATAAGAAAAGATTTGTTTTTAATGAATTGCGCCTTCCTTTCTCCGCTTCTTACAGCGACGAAAACATACTCGTCCCTTCTTTCCAACTGGAGGGAAAAGGTTTCCTCCTGAAAGGAAATGCGGCTCTGAATATTGAAAACCGGACCAATCCTCGTCTGGATCTTAAGGTGAACAGTCCCGAAATGGCTCTGGAAACTTTCCGGAAACTTTTCCCCTCATCTCTCCTTCCCCAATGGGTGGAGAACACGCTTTTCCCCCTTTTCTCCGGCGGAACGGTTCAGGTTGATCTTTTTTCAATAAATGGAACGATGAAACAGATTGCCAATCTGGACCATTTGTCCAATGCCGGGGCACTCCTTCTCCGTCTGGATTGTAAAAAGCTGACCGCCTTCAAAGAAAGCGAGGGCCTCCCTGTTGAGGATGTGTTCGGGAAATTGGAGATTAAAAAGGGTTCCGTCACCGTCACCGGCGTAACGGCTCATTTCGGGAATTCAAGGATCTCTGAAGGAACTCTGCGTGTGGACAGTCTCTACAAAGATGATCCGAAGTTTCTGATTACAACGGCAGGGTCCTTTGATATTGCAGATCTTCTGGAGCAGAAAAGGCTGCCTCTTCTACCGGATGATGTACGCCGAAACCTGCAGGATTTTGAAAGCGGATCCGGGAAGCTGGACACGAAGATAACCTTAGCTTATGAGGATGACTGGAATCTTCCGGAAATCAGAGCCGGACGGTTCACTTTTTCCGATTGCCGGGTAAAACACAAGAAAATTTTGTTTCCCGCTACGGTGAATAGTGGCGTTCTTACTGTTGAGTCAAATGGTCGGAAAAAGTTTTCAGCGTCCGGATGGTGGGGAAGGTCAAGCATGGAGGCATCCGGAACCATCGGAAAAAAATGGGACACCATCCAGGCCCGTATTCAATCTGAGACAGAAATGAACGATTGGTTAGGACGATTTTTTCCTGAAACTTCCCCCGTGATGAAGTTTAAAACGCGCGTCCCATGCGAGATCTCTTTGAAAAAGGGGAAAAAAGAATGGACCTTCGATGGAAGAATTGACCTGAAGAAGGTTTCCCTCGAAACAGACGCGCTGACGGTTGCTCCTTTCAGGGTTCAGGGCAAGACGGTTTTCCATGCGCTTCTGAAACCTGGTAAAGAATTTCGAATCTCTGATCTGAAATGCGATATGGGGGGTTCGAGCATCCGGCTTAAAGGACTCATTGATCTGAAGAATGATGACTCCATTCAATTCGAGGCCTTCAGTAACCGGGTTGTTCTGGAGGATCTGGGCATTCGTTTTAAGAAAAGGAATCTGTTAGCCACTGGAAATCTTGGTTTTGATGTTTCGGTAAAGGTATCCCCCTCGAAACCGATGGAAACCACAGTACAGGGCGCCATGACGGGTAACGGTCTTTCTTTCGAAACCGGCGCCTTTCCCCTGCCGGTCAGCAACTGCAGCCTGAATGTTGCCTTCTTTGGAAAAAAAATCCGCATTGACACGCTTCATCTGAATATGGGCAAAACGGATTTTCAGGTAAAAGGAACCCTCCGGGGGTGGAATGGCCTGGCCGGGAACCTGGCCGTCCATACAGATTATCTTTACCTTTCCAATCTTATGCCGGGCGGCCTGCCGGGCCTTGTAAATCTGATGTCTTCTCAAACGGGAAGAACCGGCCCGGTTGCGGAAACGGAAAATGCGCAGGACGATCGTGTTTCCGAACCCGTTTTGATCATTTCATCGAAAGCGCCGGATATGCCTGTTTTCCAAGAAGAACCTCGGAAGTCAGCCTCTATTCGCAATCCAAACCAAACGGCACTGGATCCCGGCATAACAGTCGACGAAGACATCAGACAAGGAAAAAAGAATACCGGCGAATTTGTAAAGAAATCGGATGTCCAATTAAATGTCAGCGCGTTAAAGGGTGAGCTGGAACAATTTAAGTGTGGTCCTATCAAAATAGAGTGTGCTCTGCGGGCGGGCGATGTCTACGTCAGCCGGTCGAGATTCGACTGGCAAAATGGAAGCCTTCGCTTACGCGGGCACATGAAAAAGAACGCGAAGCCCGAAACGATGTTTTCAGGTTACCTCGAAATGAACCGGCAGCCATTGCGGGAACTTCCCGAATCCCTCCGTTTCATACAATCCAATATGGAGGGGGATATGACCATGGAGGCGTTGTTTTTTGTGGAAGGAAACAACGGAAAAGAGCTGGTCTCAAATCTTACGGGGAGTGTCAATTTCGATCTGGAGCACGGCGTATTGAAAAAATCCCATGTTTTTATTAAAATAATGGACTTTCTGAGCCTGCAGAGGGTTTTTTATGAGCGACCATCCGATCTTACCCATGAGGGTCTCTATTTTGAAAGTATCGGCGGCAATATTGAATTAGAGAAAGGGATTGCCCGGACGGAAGGGTTAACCATGCAAAGTCCCGTGTTCAATGCTATCGTGAGTGGAGAAGCCGATTTGAATACGCGCGTGTTGAATGCGGAACTGGGCATTCTGCCCCTGGTGACCATAGATACCATGATCAGCAGCATACCGATTGTAGGATACCTCTTGACCGGAGATGAAAAGGCACTGTATGCTGATTACTTTGAGGTGCAGGGCTCCCTATCCAACCCTGAAGTGAATTACATAGCCCTCAAGAGCATCAGCAACGGGACCTTTGGTCTATTGAAGCGCATATTTCTTTCTCCCCAGCGCCTGTTTAAAAGCATCACGGATGCGGCCGACGAATTTGAGGAAAAAGGGGTCCCCCTTCCGAACCACGGCTTTAGACCGGAAGACGATATGGGCGCATGAGAAGGATTTTGGATTTTGGGAATTTGATTAGAATACTGACTGAGGAATATTTTTATGGCCAAGGAAAAAAATCTGGTTGAAATTTTCAAGAAAAGAACAAGACATCCATTCAGGCCAAGGGCATCTCATATCATAGGCAAGCTCTTCCCTGATTTTGAAAAGATGGAACCCACCGGCGATTCACTGATTGTGGGATCCTGCAATTTTGAAAACAACCTTCTTTTTGTAGTCGCACAGCAGAAACCCAGGCCAGAAGACCTGCAAAGCATTCAAGATCTGAGCAAACTCAATTACGGCATGCTTACCTCTGATGATCATTCCGTTATCCTTGGAGTTCTCAAAGAGGCAAGAAAGGCGGACCCCGATAAGACCTTTCTATTTACCATCATTGATACCTACGGCGCCGATATCTCCATGTATTCGGCCCAGCGTTTTCAAGCGTTTTTTATCGCTCACCTCATCAGTGAGTTCCTGATGCTCCCGCTCAGAACCATCTCACTCATTCTGGGAGAGGGTGGAAGCGGGGGAGCCCTGGCCATTCAGGTAACGGATATCAGGGGACAGATGGAAGACGCACTCTACGCAACCGCTCCTCCTGAAAGCATGGCTTCCATTGTATTTCGTGATCCGGAGAGGATAGAAGATGCTTTGACCATCCTGAAACCCTCTGCCAAAGATTTGAAAAGCCTTGATGTAATTGACCGGATCATCCCGGCGCCCGAAAACGTAACCAACTGTGAAGAAATGTCGGAAAATATCAGGCAATTCCTTACGAAAGCGATGAAGGATCTCTCCCGATCAAAAATCAGCAAACTGATCAAGAAAAGAGAGATCCGGGCAAAGCAATACGGTCTTTCAAAAGGAACGGGCAAATTTTATGACATTAAACGATATATTGAAAAACCCATAAAAATGGCCTTTCGAAAGCCTCCCCCGGACATGAAAATTTTGAATTATACCAGTCTAACGGAGGTGAGCGATGACTACGGAAACATCCAGCAGATCGAAGACAACAGGGAATTGATTCAGTGCGGCGCCGGAGCGGACGGAAACAGACGCAACAGGGGGTGCGGCAAACTGATTCCCTTGAAAGAGTTGCTGGACAATTTCAATGTGTGTCCCGAGTGCGGGTATTCCTACATCTTAGGGGCAAGCGGCTGGATCGACTGCCTTGCGGATACCGGCAGCTTCCATGAATTGTACCGAAACCTGACCGTAGATCAGCTCCTGGAAGAGGAGGCCATCACCAGTTACTACAAGGACTTTCTTGCAAAGCAGGAAGGTCGCTCACATTTCAAGGAATCGCTTGTGGTGGGAAGCGCACGGATATTCGAGCATAAAGTAGTCATGGCATTAAGCACTTTCTACTATTGCGGGGGATCCATGGGCGTTGTTTTCGGTGAAAAATTCAGGAGGGGCGTGGATTACGCCATTCAGGAAAACATTCCCTTCATAAGCCTATGCTGTTCGGGTGGGGCAAGACTGTATGAGGGTATTTCGGCACTCATGCAGATGGTGAAAACCATAGAATCGGTTAACCGTCTAAAGCGAAGCGGTCTTCCCTACATTTCGATTCTGGCCGATCCCGCTACCGGCGGGGCGATTGCCAGTTATGCCGCCCTGGGGGACGTCGTCATTTCCGAACCCGGCGCCCTCGTGATTTTCGCCGGCCCCCGGGTGATGAAAGCCAGGGGCTTTGAAGTGGATGAAAAGCTGGTCAGGTCCCAATATCTGTACGAAATGTCCGGACAGATTTATGACAATCTGGCCTACTATCACAATATTCGAGGCATTCAGGAAATCTGTGGGAGAAAGGCCATGAAACGATGTTTAGCCAAATACCTGGATTTCTACGGGCGTATGAATTTCAGGTATAGGAGAACTCCGGAAAAGAAAGAAAAAAAGGCCTTTCTCTTTTAAGTTGGAGAGGCCTTTAAGTGGTTGACCTACCAGCCATCTTTTCCAGGAAGTCTCTCAAGGCAGGCTTCATGTAGACCTGGCCCAGATCCATACGATTCAGGGCCAGGGCCAGGATTTTGATTTTTTCCTGAGAGGCAGCTTTTCGGTTGACAATAATGGCCGGCTTCCCTCTGATCCTGCACAATCCCCCAGACGAAAAGGCTGCCTCCCCGTCCATGGACTCATAGCGAACCTCTATTCCAAGGCCGCATGCGAGTTCTTCAAGAAGAACCAGAAGGGCTGCTTCGTCCAAATCACATCCTTATTAACTCAGTCTCTTCATATCTTCCACCAAAGCCCTGACGGCCTCGGCGGAATGATTCAATGCCGCTTTTTCCGCATCCGTCAGTTTGATTTCAATAATTTCCTCTACACCGCCGGCGCCCAGTTTCACGGGAACGCCTATGAACAGATCATGGATGCCGTATTCTCCGTTCAGGCAGACAGCACACGGGAGAATTTTCTTCTTGTCCTTTAAAATCGCCTCGGCCATCTCAACGGCCGCGGATGCCGGAGCATAATAGGCGCTGCCTGTCTTCAAAAGGCCAACAATTTCCGCGCCTCCGGTCCTTGTCCTTTCCACGAGCGCATCAATTCTGTCCTCTGACAGCAACTCCGTAATGGGGATGCCTGCCACTGTTGAGTATCTGGGGAGGGGGACCATCGTATCCCCGTGCCCCCCCAATACAAAGGCATGGGTATTTTCAACGGACACATTGAGTTCCATGGCAATAAAGGCCCTGAACCGGGCCGAATCAAGAACACCGGCCATACCGATCACCCGGTTTCTTGGAAATCCGCTGGCCTCCCGGGCCACATGGCACATGGCATCAAGAGGGTTGCTGATGATAATCAGTATGGCATTCGGAGCAACGGCAGCCACGCCTTTTGTCACTGCACTCATAATGGCCTTGTTGGTAGCAAGAAGATCATCTCTGCTCATTCCCGGTTTTCTTGGAATGCCCGCCGTAATAATCACGATGTCTGAGTCTTTCGCCTCTGAATAATCGCCCGATACACCGGTTATTTTGGAATCATGCTTTTCAATTGGCGCCGCCTCCATCAGGTCGAGGGCCTTTCCCGCAGGAACACCTTCAAGAATGTCAATCAAAACCACATCAGCCAGTTCCTTCTCGGCAAGACGCATTGCAACGGTAGCGCCCACATTCCCGGCGCCTATGACAGTAGC
>DUZB01000180.1 GCA_013349725.1 Deltaproteobacteria bacterium
ACTTGCCCGCCCTTATTGTGGCGGATTGCGCCTGCCTGCCATCGCGAGCCTGGGGCTCACTCAGGCGAGGCGGGCGGGGATTTCGGAATGAAGGAGGTTCTTCGTTTGCTGCACATCTTTGTAGATGCGGATGCGTGCCCAATGAAACAGGAGGTGTACCGCGTGGCCAGCCGATTTGGCCTTGAGGTCACATTGGTAACCAACTCCTGGATGCGGGTACCGAATGAACGACGGATTGCCCTGGAAGTTGTGGGAGACGGATTGGACGAGGCCGATGATTGGATTGTGGAACACGTACAACCTCACGACATCGTAGTCACCGCTGACATTCCCCTCGCAAGTCGCTGCCTGAAGGAAGGTGCAAGGGCACTTGGCCCAACCGGAAAGCCGTTCACGGAAGACAACATCGGCATGACCGTCGCGACCAGGGATCTGTTGTCGGAACTTCGGGAGGCAGGAGAGATAACGGGCGGACCTCCGCCCATAAATAAGCGTGACCGATCCCGTTTTCTTCAACAGTTAGATGAAATGATTCAAGCCATCCGCCGTGAGCATCCGCACCTTTCCACCTGACCCTGTAATCCTGAAATCCCGGGAATGAAAAAAATGAAAGAACAACCCGAATTTGAATCCCTTGACCATATGGCTGAAGTTACGGCATCGGCCCTGGTCAAGGCGGCCGCAGAGTCCGCATTCCGCCTATTTCATGACAAACGATTTCGGCGACTGGCAAGGCTGGGCCGGTTGCCTCAGACGGAGCAGGACAGGATCTTCAACGAGTTGATCGTTGGATGCATCGTGTTGATCATGCTGACCCTTGAGGCGCCCGACCTCCGGATTCCCGAAGAATTTCGCGACTATTGCGCTCTGCTGGAGAAAAAGATCCCCCCTGCACATGTGGACCAACTAAGACAGTTGGGGGTCGATACGGAGCACCTCCTGACCTGGGAAAAGCTCATCGACATGCGCTATGAGGAATATGCGAAGGACCGGCACGATGTGCGTGCGGCTTCCATGCAGATTGCGTCATCAGAAAGGCGCCTGGACATGGAAGAGCTTTCCAAGATCCAGATACTGGTGCCGGTTCAGGCCGTTGCCATCGGAAGCCACCACCACATCTGTCGCGGCAAGACCGAAAACCGGGATGAACTGTTCAAGGTCACGCTGAACGCCCTGTCCAGGTTCTATGTGGAAATCCGGGTCCGGTTTGAGGGAGGAGAGATCACTCCGCTTAAGCGGGCGAGGGTGGCATTGAAAAAATTCCTCAACTTCAAGGGTCCAAGAAAGAAATAAGATATGGCAGGTGGAAAGCGGGGTTTCCGGAAGATTGCAGTGTCCGCATGAAGAGGAACCAAATTCAAGGAATCAAGAGGAAGGCAATGAACACTCAGGAATTTTCTGCACTGCTGGATCGTCTCCGCGCTGAACCGCATGAGACGGAGTGGCTGGAATTCAAGTCTTCCCGATATGATTCCCAGACCCTGTGAGAATATATCTCCGCCTTTGCAAACGCCGCCTGCCTGTGCGGCAAACCAAAAGGATATCTCGTCTTCGGCATCCAGGACAAGACGCTATCCAAAATGGGTGCCTTTATCAGACAAAAAAGCAAAGAAATAGCTGTTCCAACATAGAAAATATTTGTGGGTTTTCTTGAAAGTTTTGTTATTTCAATCCCTTCCAATTGTTAAAATGTTGTTTGAAAATCTGAGTTTAGCAAAGAAATAAACAATTGGAGTGACAAAAACTCCTGCTCACGTTGGAGCAAACTCTTTTGACTGTCAGAACAATAGCCACTTTTTAGCAAAAAATCAAAAGTGGTTTCATAGGATAACTCTTTGTATTTCAACTGATTTTTTATTGCTTATTAGCCCGTCATTTAGCAATAAGAAAAGCTATAGCAGCAGGAAATTCAGACGAACTTTCCTATGTGATCGCGTGTTCGCATAAGTCTACATGTTGTGGGGTTTCGATCTAACTTGAGCAAATCAAGGAATTTTGCCGCCCTCTTTCAAAAGAAGAGCTAATCGACTTTGTGGTCAGTCTTGCAAAGGACGTGTCCACGTCTGAAAGAGCTGAATTTCTCGAAAAGATAGAATCCATCCTTCCCACTCGCAACCCGGCCGAAATTCCGGATACGTCCCAGATCGATCAGGTGCTCAACGACATTCAGGCACTGCGGGAAAGCATGGAAGAAAGGATTCAATCCATTGAGGATGGAAGCTACTGGGATGATCCGGACGACTGGGAAGAGAGAGGGTTCGACGACGAAGACCCCGAATACATCAGCGATGATCAGATAGAGGACATCGCCATACTCTTTGCCGAGGCGGAAGGCCTCTTCATGGATGGCTGGCTTGAAGACGCCCGCCAGGTGTACGCTTCGCTTTTTGATTTGGTGGACTTTATTGAAGGAGTAACCTCTTTTTCATCATCAGACGAGTTGGATGTCAGGGAAGCACGGGCAAACTATTCCCGGTGCGTTTATGAAACCGCCGAATCCAAAGCGAGGCTGGAGGCATTCGTTGAAGCCATGGCCGTTTTTGGTTCCAGCCCATATGAAGAGAAAAACCTGTATGATGAGAAATACCCCCTCCTCCAGGAGGTGATGGATGCCAGGGAAGGCCGGATGGAAGGTCTCGAAGCCTTTCTTCCCGATTGGAAGAAGATTTTGAGCCGAAATGAAGAGGGTGCAAGATCTGGCTTTCTGCTCCTGGAGGCGGTTCACCTTACTGACGGTATGGAAGGGGTCTCCGGACTTGCAAGGCAATGGAAGAACAGACAGCCAAGAGGGTATCTCTTCTGGCTCGATCTTTTGAAGAAGGAAGACAAGCATGTGGAGATCATCCGGATCGGCAAAGAAGGTCTGGATGCCCTGGAAAAGGGATTTTTCAGGGAGCGTGTCGCGGAGTTCCTGATCGACGCCGCCGAAGAGCTCAAAGACCGGGACCATCTCCTGTTAGGAAAACGGGAGCGGTTTCTCTCCCAGAGAAGCGACCAGAATCTGCTTGAACTTGTAGCTGAAGCAGCTCTACAAAATCAAAGAGACGAGGAAATTGCAGAGATTCTCAAATTTTTTGAAAACGGTGGCACGGCCGATCAGAAAGGGATACTGTATACAAAAGTGCTGCTGATGGCAGGGAAACTGAAAGAGGCCGTTTCCGAAGCAAAGAATAAACGGGGTCTGGGGTGGTCTTACGGCAAGGCCGGCGTTGTCTTCGGGGCCGTGCTCTGGTCCGTGGCCGGAGGCTCCGGTACTGGGTTCTCTTGCCGAAGCCTACATGGCCATGGGAAATGAGAAAAAGGCATTACAGGTATTGAGTCACTACTGCCACGAAAAATTCAACCGGTTCAGCGCCTTTCGAAGGGAGGTGAAATCGGTTGTGACAGGTTCAGCGGTGCTGCAGCGATGCAGGTTCCTGTAAAAGTTCCCCTCGAAGTCAGGATCTCTTTCCAAAACTGAAATGGAGAAATCATGAGTGAATACCAGTATTATGAATTTCGAGCTATGGATGAGCCGTTGGATAGAAAGGCAATGGATAACCTCAGAAATTTATCCTCAAGGGCGCAGATCACCCCCACCAGTTTCATAAATGAATATAACTACGGGGGGGACTTCAAGGGGACCCCGTTGAAACTGATGGAGAAATATTTTGACGCGTTTCTTTATGTGGCTAATTGGGGAACACGAGAGTTCATGTTGAAAGTTCCACTCAGACTGGTCAATTTTGATTTGATCAAGGAATATTGCGGTGGCGAAAATGCTACCGCCTATAAAAAAGGAGAAAATCTGATTTTTCAATTCATCTCCGATACCGATGATCCGGAATGGGAGGAAGGGGAGGGATGGCTTTCTTCTTTGATTACATTACGTTCGGATATCCTTCAGGGAGATTGCCGATGCCTCTATCTCGGGTGGCTCTATTGCGCTCAAATGGAAGATTTTGAAGAGGACGAATTGGAACCTCCGGTTCCTCCCAACCTGGGCAGCCTGAACGCCCCACTCAAGAACTTTGTGGACTTTATGCGGATCGATAACGATCTGGTTGCGGTTGCGGCCAAAAACAGTGCCTCAACGGAGGTCCAGCAGGCTGTAGATGAAAAGGCACTGAACACCTGGATCTCTCAACTTCCCGAGAAAGAAAAGGACAATATCCTGCTCCGTCTTACCCAAGGGCACGACCCTCATCTTGGTGCTGAATTGCTTCAGCGATACAAAAGCAGGATCGGGGGAGAACAAAATGGTCGAACGGATATTACACCGCGCACTGTAACTGATCTGATTGCAGAGGGAGAAATACATGCAGCCGAAAGAGAACGACGGAGCGCTGAAAAGAGGGCGAAAGAAAAGGCTCGAAAAGCGCGGGAAAGTGCGGTGATTCGGGAAAAATACCTGAACGAACTGGTCAAGCGAGAAGACCAGGTATGGAAGCAGGTGGACGAACTCATTGGAACAAAACACCAATCAGATTATGATTCCGCGGTTCAACTCCTTGTGGATCTCAGAGACGTGGGAATAAAAAGAAAAAACGAGAAACCGTTTCAGGAAAAGTTGCATCGCATTCGTGAAGTGCACAGCCGAAAGCCGAGCTTTATGGAACGGTTGAAGAAAGCGGGCCTGAATGAATAATATTCTTTGTTGTGAGGCGCTTTCTTCCATCATTCGTCATCGAGTACCTGTGTGACCATACAGGGAAACCATTTCGGTTTCTATGACTGCGCCATACTCTTGCTTCCCCAGGCGCCGCCGCAATTCAGGGCGCGGCCGATGGCCACCCTCTGTTTTTCGCCGCCGGAGAGCTTTGCCGGCCTGCGCTGAAGAAGATGGGCGATACCCAGGAGTTCCACCACCTGATCGAAATTCACATAGCGCTGCTCCGGAGGAGTGCGATGCATACCGTACATCAGATTCGATTTCACCGTAAAATGGGGCAGAAGGCGACCGTCCTGAAAGACATACCCGATCCGACGCTTTTCAGGAGGCAGATTGATGCGACGCACCGAATCAAACATCACGTGACCGTTGACTGCAACACGACCGGCATCGGGTTTCAGGAGACCGGCAACCATATTCACGATGGACGTTTTTCCGGCGCCGGAGGATCCAAAAAGGGCGGTTATCCCCGACCGATCCCCTTTGCCGTCGGGAAAAATTATTGGTTGATGTCAACCCGTGTTCCAGGATATCCTGTGGTCAATTCCGTTGAACAGCTCAAACCAGGGTCGATATTCCCTGTTTGCAGCGTTGAAGGATCATCCATGCCTGAAGTCACCTTCCGATTTTATGAGGAATTGAACGATTTCCTGCCGGAATGGCAACGCAAGCAGGATTTTCAAAGTACATTCAATGGGCGGGAATCGGTCAAGGACAAGGTGGAAGCCCTGGGTGTACCCCACACGGAAGTGGACCTGATCCTGGTAAACGGGAACTCCGTGGATTTCGGTTATATCCTTCAGGACGGGGACAGGATCAGCGTGTACCCGGTTTTTGAAACCCTCGAGATTCAGGATGTGACCCGCCTGAGAAAAGTACCCCTCAGGCAGACGCGGTTCGTGGCCGACTGGAACTTAAGAAATGTGGTTAAGACCCTGCGGGCTTTAGGCCTTGATGTGGTCAGTTTGCCATCTCTTACCCCCCGGCAGATCGTCGAAATTTCAAAATCCGAAAAACGAACCATTCTGACAGGAAGCCGAAACCTGCTCAAACTGAAAGATGTGACCCACGGAATTTTTTTGCGTCCCGGGACAACCATCGAACAGGTCAGGTATGTTCTTGATTTGTTATCACTGAGAGACAGGATAAAGCCATTTTCAAGATGTCTGTTATGCAATACAGCTCTTGAAGAAATTCCCAAAGAGAGAGTGTCCCACCGAATTCCCCCTAAAACCAGGGCCGTCTGCGATGAATATGTCTATTGCCGATCCTGTGACAAACTCTTCTGGAAGGGAACCCATTATGTACAGATCAAAGCCATGCTGGAACAGATCATCAAAGTGTGATCAAATTAGTATTGATGGTCTCGTAAAAAGTCCCAAGCCCGTCAGCCCCGCGAAAGCGGGGGTCCATAAACACCTGATACTCCTGGATTCCCGCTTTCGCGGGAATGACGAAAACGGATGATTTTTGACTTTTTACGAGAACATCAGTATTGCATCGCATAACAAAAGGGATATATGGCCGCTTCAGATATGGATGGCGCAACCATCCAGGGCATGGAGGGCCTCCATGATCGCTTCGCTCAAGGTCGGATGAGGATAAATGACCCTGGCCATCTGCCCTACTGTCGCACGCATGCTGATCATACCCGCGGGGCCGGCGATCAGTTCTGTAACATGAGCGCCCACCATGTGCGCCCCCAGGATCTTTCCCGTGCCCTTTTCAGCAATGATTTTAACAAAGCCCACGTTCTGGTTCATGGCAACAGCTTTTCCGTTCGGGGCCAGGGGGCTTTGAACGGCCAGGACATGCCCCCCTTTTTCTTTGGCCTGTGTCTCGGTCAGGCCAACCGATGCAATTTCCGGATCGGTAAACGTGCAGCGGGGGATATTTACATAATCAAGGGGTTCCGTTTTCCTTCCGGCAATGGTTTCGGCGGCTATAATTCCCTGAGCCGAAGCCACGTGCGCCAGCCCCATCAGACCGTTCACATCTCCGATGGCATAAATATGCTCCACGCTGGTGCGCATCTGTGCGTCCACCACAATTCGCCCATCCAGCGATTTTACACCCGTGGTTTCCAGACCCAAGCGGTCGATATTGGGAATAAAACCTGCCGCCACAAGGACCTTTTCCACGTGGATTTCTTCCAAGCCTTTTTCCCCGGTGAACCTCACAACCACACCTTCTTCGGAAGTCCGAATCGTTTCTACCCGCGCGCCGGTCCGGATCTTCATTCCAGCACGAATGAACTGGTGTTCCGCTTCTCGGGCCACATCTTCGTCTTCGAGAGGAAGGATCCGGGGCATCATCTCTACAATATGCACCTCAGCCCCGTATCGACGCCAGATGGAGGCAAATTCCATTCCGATAGGGCCGCCTCCTACAATAGCCACCGAACCTGGAACCTTGTCCAGATCAAGCGCCTCGCGGAAGGAGATGATCCGATCCCCATCAAATTTTACACCGGGTATTTCTCGGCTGCGGGCGCCCGTGGCGAGAATAATGTTGTCAGCGCAGAATTTTTCACTGGTTGGCTGAACTTCCACCTCCTTCGGACCGACCAGGGAACCGAATCCCTGCAGTAATGTGATCTGGTGTTTTTTCAGGAGCTGCACGATCCTGCGGCCCTGTCGTTGTGCCACCTGCCGGCTGCGTTTATGGGCCAGAGCGTAGTCTATTTCCAGGCCATCCACCGTGAAGCCGAAGGTACGACCCTGTTTCAAACAATCAACCACCTCGGCATTCCTGAGGAGCGCTTTGGTAGGAATGCAGCCCCAATTGACGCAAACACCCCCGAAGGCTTCCTTTTCCACCACTGCGGTTTNCAACCCCAACTGGCTTGCCCTGACGGCCGCCACGTACCCGCCCGGGCCACCCCCTATCACGATTACATCGAACCGGTTTACCAAAGGTCCTCCTTCAGATGGAATGGGACAAATCCGGACCTGTCTCTTCCACACCTCTTTCAAGTTTCTTTGCCGGGCGCCTTTTCCGTGTTTTGTCGGGTTACGGGTGAATACGTTTGTCCACCCAGGCGGCCATCTTGTCTGACTCCAGCAGGCTGTCCGCTATCTTCAAGGCCTGATTCCTGGTCATCAGCACGGCAGGACTGACTATGCTGGTCGTCCGAACACGGACCTGGAAATTCTTTCCACGAGATGAAGTGAAATAGATCTGATGCTCTCCTGAAGTAATCAGATCCTGGTCGTCCAAGTCTCGCCGCTTCATCTGATTATCATAATAAGTATTCGTATTCTTAAGTATTTTTCCTATTTCCACGGCCTGACCAGGAGAAGCATGTATGGTCGCGATCGGCCCCCCAAGGCTTCGCAGGACCACCAGCGTACCGGCTGGTGTTTTTTCAATGTCCATCCTCACATCTTCCACCTGCGCAGCATACCACGTAAAAACCCAATCCCGAATGGTAAACTCCCGGGCACTCGCAGTATTTAAAAGTGTTCCCAGGCAAACCAAAACAATCAGTAACGAAAATTTCCTATGCATTAACAACTCTCCTCTAAACGGTTATCATGTACTTTTTCTGGAAGAAATTCAACAGGCCTGACTCTGACGTAATTATCTTTTCAGTTATCAGAGCTCCTTCCTCTTGTCAATAAGCCAATAGGCTTAAATATTTAAAAAAGGTTGTTGAATAGGAAAACCGATTCAGAGCCTGTTTGAAAATTATCCCTACTGGGGTCGGCTGCGGCTTCCGATGGCTGCGTCATCGACCAAAATGGGTCTTCAACGTAGCTCGACTACGCTTTCAGCCCCATTTTTGTCGCTTCCTTGCCCTCGAAAG
>DUZB01000164.1 GCA_013349725.1 Deltaproteobacteria bacterium
TGACCAGTTGTTCCCCCATTCCAAATAAAGGGTAACGGCCTCTTCAGGACTCATCTCCCAGTCGATCTCATTAACGAGAGCGATATCTTTTTTAATGTCTTTCATCTCCATCATCTCCACCTCCCGTGGTGAGCATTTTCCATCGGCATCTTTATAAGGCAAAGCCTGATTAATCTATTCAAAAAATGGTCAGAGCAGGCTATCTTTGAATGTGATACACCTGATATGCAGCATGCAGGCCGCCCTGTTATACCTCTACATACTTCAAAATGTGTGCCAGAACACCCTTGTTCTTTCGCGATGATAAATACTACTGAATATTATATAGTTAAAGATGTTACTTCAACTAAACAATCGCACTGGAATGGAGAATACACCCTGCTTGTCTCAGAAAAAACAATGGGACATTTGTGTATCTTGATACACCTACAACCACTTCACGCGTGCTGGATTACGCGATACCATGTTTAACCAAGGAGTTCACCTGTAAAGGTTTTATAAAAGGCTTACGCCTTAACTCCGAAAAGACGATGTTCCGCACATTTCCCATTGGACAGTATCCTATGAATTGTGTTACTTTTCAAGAATATTGATGACACGGTCGAATCGTTGAAGCAGGGAAGGTTTGTTCGCATGAAATCGCACGGAACCTTTGAAATTGATCTTTTTCCACCGGAAGTGGCCAGCCCGGATCACCCTTTTGTAACCCAGTTCAAGGAAATCCTGGAAGATCTGGCCGAGGAATACCATTGCACCCTGACCAGTTTTGCCATTGATCAAGGGACCGTCAGTTTTTCCTTCGACAACGAAGAGATTACAGCCGAAATCGTGAACATACTGAGAAATGATGACCAAAGTTGATCTGGGGCGTATCGCCATCGTACTGGTGCGACCGCAGATTCCGGAAAATATCGGGGCGGCGGCCCGGGCTATGAATAACATGGGCCTGAGCAGGTTGATCCTGGTGCAACCGAAGAATTGGGATCTTTCGCGGATACACAGAACAGCAACCGGAAGTTCAGCAGGCCTGATTGAAAAAATGGAGGTCTACGGAGATCTGACGGAGGCCCTGGCGCCCTTCCATCACGTGGTGGGAACAACTGCCCGTACCGGTTCCATGCGGCCGGCCATTATACGGCCCAGATCGCTTGCCCTGTCCCTTATTCCCATTTCGAAAAATAACCATGTGGCTGTCATGTTCGGCCCTGAAGACAGGGGGTTGTCCAACGAACACCTCTACCACTGCCATACCCTCACGACCATTCCCACGGCGGAGTTTTCTTCCCTCAATCTTGCGCACGCCGTGTTGATTCTATCTTACGAGATATTTCTGGCGTCAACGAAGGAAGCGGTGGAGGCGCCGCCGCGCCTGGCAAACGGTTTTGAACTGGAAGGGATGTATGGGCATCTTCAGGAGGTTCTTTTAAAAATAGGATTCCTGAATCCCCAGAACCCCGAGCACTGGATCAGAAATATACGCCGGTTTCTTTCCAGATTGCCCCTCCGGGCGAGGGAAGTGAGGGTTGTCAGGGGCATCTGTCGACAGATTGACTGGTATACTTCACAGATTAAGAGCTAAGCAGTGCCTTCCAATCCATGGTTTTAAAGGTTTCATGGAGGGAGTGATCATCCTGGACGATGGAGAACGACAGGTTTTGAAAGAGTTCCCTGGCAATACCCTCAACCTCGGGCAGGGGAATGACCTCATCTTTGTCTCCGTGATAGATTTGAACGGGTGTGGATATGCTCCTGATTGTTGCAGGGGCATTCTTGATGATATGGATTGCGGGGGCCAGGAGGATCAGCTTCTTGACGAGAGACGGGTTTTCCATGGCAAAAAGTGAGGCCATAAGCCCGCCGAAACTGGAACCAACCATGGTGATATCCGATTTCCCCACCAGAATTTCACGCAACTTCTCCATTCGAGTTAAAAGATCGCCGGTAAAGCTGGGAACGATCATGTCGGAAAAATGTTTCCTGAAAAAAACAGCCTTTACACCGTTGTTGCTGCTTTCCAGTCCGTGAAGAAATATACTGACTGGCTCTGGATTTTGGGATTTACTGTTCTGTTCCATTTCGGGCCCCCGTATCATCCACACCCGATATCCCGCTTGGCCTGCATTTCATAGGCCGCCTTGATTTCGTCTGTGGTTGACTTTCTCACTGAGACTACTTCCGCATCGATGGTGACCGATATCCCGGCCATGGGCTTATTGAAATCCACCAGCACGGTATCCAGCCTTATTTCCAGAATCTTAAAAGCAACCAGGGAGCCCATTTTCATCTGCCTGTAGAACTTGCCCTCTTTTATCCGTTGTTTAATCAGACCCTTTTTCGGGATCTCTCTGATGAGGGACGGATCATGTTCGCCATAGACCTCTGTTGGCGGCAGATGTAAAGATAACCTGTCCCCAGCCTGGGCCCCCTCCAGCGCCTCTTCAAGGCTTTGAGCCTGCGTTTGAACACCGAAAATGAAGGAAATTTCTTCCTCTGGGCGTTCTTTAAGCTCCCCATCCGGCATTTTGGTGCGCATGGTGAACTTGATGGTTACGCTGCTGTCTTGTTCTATCTTTTCCATGGGTAGCGCCCTCAGCTGATTTCCAGTATTTCAAACTCCTCAATGCCTCCTGGAGTTTTAATTTTTACCTCATCGCCAATCTCCTGACCAATCAATCCCTGACCAAGGGGAGATTTGACGGAAATCTTCCCATTCTCCGGTGAAGATTCATAGGGGCCTACAAGCTGATAACTGATCTCCTTCTCCGCGTTCAGATCATACAACAGAACCGTCCTGCCAAAGACTACCCTGTCCGTGGGGCCTGTCTCCACATCGATGACTTCAGCAAAGCTTATGGCTGTTTTCAGCTCATTCATTTTGCCTTCAAGAAAAGACTGTCTTTCCTTTGCTGCGTGATATTCCGCGTTTTCGCTCAAATCACCATGGCTTCTCGCCTCAGATATAGCCCGTATATTGTCCGGTCTTTCCACTCTTTGAAGATGGGTCAGTTGTTTGTTCAGGTTTTCAAGTCCCTCTCTGGTTATGGGCATTTTTTTCATACGTTCTACTCTCCGATATGTATAATGACAAGGCGGAATAATTTCCACCTTCTTCCGTTAAAAAGACAGACAATTCTATGTGCCTAATCCCACCAGAATTCCGGCCTGCCTGATAGAACTTTCTTTCCTGATGCCTGCCACGGCGGCGATGCAGGGAACGTACAACATGGTGAAGGCGATCAGCGTAAAAGCCTGGAGGGGGTTCCAGCCGGGAGAACCTCTGAGTTTGTCCGAAAGAGACCCTGTTTCTTCAAGGTCCACTTCTTCCAGGGAATAGGCTGTTCCCAGGGTAGAGACGACTACCTCTTTTACAGGCTCCCTGCGTTTACATATTTTGAACCGGTTTTGTCAAGGTTTGATTCATCCACATTTTTTTAACGGACCGCCGCGTGTGCTGTTTCCGACAACTTCAATATAAATAGCGTCTGCTTCTCTGATTACTTTCTTCGGACTTGGCTCTGACTTCGCCCACTTGATCCAATTAGTCGAGAGTACGTTCGGAAGTTAATAATCATAATCATAATCTTACTCTTTTACGGCCTATTTTGGAACTGCCCGATTAAGATTACGATTAAGATTATGTGTAAGAAAATAAATCTAATGGACCACGTTGGAACCAAGCCCCTTTCTTCATAGCGAGGCCGTTCTCAGGCAATCTTGAATATTCAGAAGATTATCGGGACTGACTGCCAAGAGGGTTTCCCCGATTTTGCTTCCGTCAAGATACTCATTCAAAAAAAACTCACTACCGTCCATCTGGTACAACTTTATTCCGGCCGCCTCGGTGATGACCCTCGTTGCTGCAAGATTTTGATAGGTTTCTCCTGCAAGGATCGCGGCCTCAGCCCGGCCGGCCGCCACGTAGCAGATGTGGGCCGCAGTACAGCCAAGACTGCGCACTTTCCCTGGAAAATTGCAGGAGTAGTGGTTGTGAAATCTTGAGTAGGTTAACAGGACGCTTTCATCATTGATTTCCGCAGAATGACCGGCCTTCATTTTCCTGTTTCCCCAGAAGGCTTCCTTCCCTGCCTGGGCATGAAAGATATCGCCCGTGACAGGCATGAAAAAAGCGCCGAAAACAGGCCAGAAATTCTCAAGAAGGGCGAGGGACATTCCCCAGACCGGTATGCCGGCCTGGAAATTGGCAACCCCGTCAAGGGCATCGAAGACCCATAGATAGCGTTTCTTTTCGTGGGTATAATCTATGCTTTCGTGGTTATTCAGGAATATCTGGTGCTCGGGAAAGTGAGCATTGAGGCTGTTCTGGAAAAATTCGGACAGTCGCAATTCAGCTTCGGTTACCAGTTCCTCGTCAAATTTCATATCCGGTCTGCCTTTCCCGTAGTAGAGAAGGGACTCTTGCCCGGCGCTCCTGATTGTTTCCAGTGCAAAATCAGCCAGATCTTCAAAATCATTTTTTCCCGATAGTACCATTATTCCCCCTCATGAAACCTGTTAAACTCGATGACCTCGCAATAAGTCAAAATCTCGCAAAGTTAACTTACTCATATTTTTAAAAATCCCCAAAAACATTTCCTTCATAACTACATAATGTAGTACGTTGACGCAGATGAGTCAAGCGGCCAGGAAAACAATGTCTTTTGCCGGTAGAAAGCGGGAAGGGACTGTTTTAGACGGCACTTTTCCAGGCCGGAGCATAGATGCTCCGGCCGGAAAAGTGGGTAAAGGGAGTATTTAGTCAGAACAGAAATTGCAGAAAGAAAACGCACAGAAAGGGGAGGACTCTCCTGGTTGATCGGAAAACGCCCTGTTGCCTGCTTGACGGCATATACAGGTTCAGATTCCGCTAGACATCTATTTCGCAACGCTCTTTTTCAGCCCGGCGCCGGCCGAAAACTTAACACCCCTCGATGCATTGATCTTGATTTTCTCTCCGGTGCTTGGATTCCTGCCTTCGCGGGCGGCACGTTCCACGATTTTAAAACTTCCAAAACCGGTTATGGCTGTGGAATCGCCTTTTGCCAACGAAGAAGTAATGCCTTCAAATACCGCATTGACCGCATCGTTGGCTGCTTTTTTCGTGATGTCGGCTTTTTCTGCAACAAATGCCACCAGTTCTTCTTTTTTCATCTCTCTCCTCCTAAGATAAAATGGTTATTAATACAAATACCCTTATTCATCGCTCTCTCCTTGGCGAATGAAATAGCCTTGATAGGATCAAACGTCAAGAAAAAATTGGCATCATTCATCCACAAGTTTACACTTTTTTTCGAAATGGGGTGCATTATCCAGTTAAAAGCTACAGCGATCAGAATGGTCACATGGATTGAGCCGCGATGACAAATACCAGCTTTTCCGTAATTCTGTTACCCCCCTGATTGACAACAAGGGAAATGCCGTTCTCTCCTTCGGGCATGGGGCCAGGAAATATACCTGGTCCGCCATCCCTCAGCGTATCATCCTGGACGGGGGCGAAGGCCACCAGTTTTACAGGAAAAATCATCTTTTCAAAACGACTTTCTCCGGGAATAATATCGGGAGGGATGCTGCCTTTGATGGTTCTCGGGTCGATGCCCCTGAACCAGAAAAGGCCGTTCGGTTTCCCATTGAGGAGATATCTCGTCTGGTTCCAGTCGATTTCCAAGGGCTTATCAGTTCTATTTTCGAGAACCAATCGAAAGGCAACAAAGGTTTTATTCCCTTTCTTTTCTGGTTCCAGGGTCGCCCTGAAGTGGCTGCTTTCAACCTTCAGGGATGCCGGTTTGCTTACCCAGTTCTTTGTTGTTGTGGCGCAGCCCATCAAGATGGTAACAAGAAAAATCAGACCAAGGCATAAGGATCTTTTCATGGACGGTACCTCCTCAACGTGAACAGTGGTTGGATTCATGAGCCTTTCGCTCCGGTTGACGCTTTTTCCCTTTGTTGATCTTCCTAACAGATTTTCAAAGGCATTGAAAGAAAAGAGCGCATCCCCGAAAAAATATTTCGGGGATGCGCCCTTCGATTTGTGTCAATCTGAATAGCAGTCTAATTAGACAACGGGCCTTGGAAGCATTCCTGCCCTTTCTGCGATCTCCGGCACCTTGTGTTCCCATTCGATAGCCATGAGATGGACGCCGGCCACACCTTCCATTTCTCTGAATTCTTCTATCTGTTCAAGGGCGAACTTGATCCCTTCTTCTGCAACTTTCCCCTTTCCTGCACCCTTCAAACGATTGATAAGGGGCTCGGGGACATCCATTCCAGGCACGGATTTCCCCATGTATCTCGCCATACCTACACTTTTCATGGGAGTTACCCCTGCTAAAATATAGCATTTCTCATGAAGGCCCATATCCACGGCCATTTTCATGAAACGTCTGAATTTATCCATGTTGTAAATACACTGCGTCTGGACGAAATCAGCCCCGGCGGCGATTTTTTTTGCCAGGCGGTGAACGCGAAACTCAAAGGGTTCCGCAAAGGGATTGGACGCGGCGCCGATAAAAAGTCTGGGCGGCACATCCACATCCTGACCATTCAGGAATTTTCCTTCATCCCGCATGGTCTTTGCCGTGTAAATCAACTGCATGGAGTCTATGTCAAAGACGTTCTTTGCCTCAGGATGATTTCCGAATTTCTGGTGATCCCCTGAAAGGCAGAGCATGTTTCGTATCCCATGAGAGTACACACCTAAAATATCGCTCTGCATGGCCAGGCGATTTCGATCGCGACAAACCATCTGAAAGTTGGGCTCAAGCCCTTCCTGCAGGAGGATGATGGAAGCCGCCCAACTCGACATACGCACCACAGCGGTCTGATTGTCTGTGACATTCACCGCATCCACACAGCCTTTCAGGTGACCCGCCTTTTCTTTGAGATGCTCCACATTGGCGCCCGTCGGGGGCCCGCACTCACCGGTAAAAGCGAAATGTCCGGCCTTTAATACCTTTTCCAGATTACTTCCTGCTTTGTATTCGCTCATTTTACCAGTTCCTCCCTGATCATTTTTCTGGGACCGCCATCCCTGGCGGTTATCCAGCTTTTCGGTGGCTTAAACGCAAGGAGTTCGCCCAGGCGGTCCTGTTCCATCATCTTTCTTACGATCATATCCCACACGCAGTCCACCTCTTTGGATATCTCGCATTTTCCGTGATCAGATCCACCGCATGGCCCATTCAGGAGGCTTTTGGAACATCTTGCTATGGGGCATATGCCCCCAAAGAGATGTATTGCGCACTTTCCGCATCCGGCACATCTTTCCGCCCAGATGCCGTGCTCGACAGCTCCTCCCATGAATTGGGTGTTTACTCCAGGGAGCACCCGTGCCAGAGGGTACCTTTCCGAAAGGAATTGCGGGCCAACGCCACAGGCCAGGGATATGACGGAATCGTACTGTCCTATGACTTCCTTTACCTCATCAACATATTCGGGGTCGCACTGTCGTTCCAGGAGAAATTCGTCCACTTCCAGGGGGATTCCCGATTTCTTTCTGGCTATCTTAATGGTAGATGCAAGAATCCCAACTTCCTTTGCGCCGCCCACGTTACAAACGGTGACGCAACCTTTGCACCCGATAATCAGGATCTTTTTTGAATCCTGAACCATCTCAAGGACTTCTTTGACCGGTTTTGGTTCTGCAACAATCATTGCCTATACCTCGCAGGACGTCTAAAGTTTTGCGCTTACAGGATCGGCCCCAATGCCTCGAGCCTTTCTGTCATTTCATATGCCACATCAACAAACCTTCCGCCTCTGCTTGCGGAAAGTTCAAATATCTCTATCCGCTCAGGTTCCATATCGATCTCCTGAAGGACTTTCTTCACGTGGGCCACCCTCTTGGAAGCCTTGCTTATTCCTTCCATATACCGGCAACTGTCGCTCTGACAACCGGCCACGTAAACACCATCTGCTCCTTCTTCAAAAGGTTTTAAAAGGTGCAGGATCTCTATGCGGCCTGTACACGGAACCTGAATGACCTTCACGTTTTCAGGCAATACTTTCTTCATACCCTGCGCTACGTTCGCTGCGGATGACGCACAGTTGGCGCAGCAAAAGGCAACAATCCGGGGTTTGGAATTGCTCATATTCACATCTCCTTTACCCATGGCGGGTTGCCGCGGCACGCCTCGTCAACCGACCATGTCTTGACTTAATTTCCTAAAAGCACCAAAGGGGCTTCCGTCAACATCTGATCACTGCAGGTGAACATGACAATGGCCTTTCCAGGGCATTCCGCAACNCACATTCCGCATCCNCTGCAAAGGCTGGGATCAATAAAAGCCGCCCCGGTTTCGCGGTTGATGTAGGGCACGTTNAAGGGACATGTTCTTACGCAGGTGCAGCAGACAGCGC
>DUZB01000120.1 GCA_013349725.1 Deltaproteobacteria bacterium
GGCGATGGGGTTTTGTGGGAGAGGCTTTTCAGCCTCGATGGCTGGGGCTCCAAACCCCTCGCCCACATAAAAAGGCAAAGGAAGGGCGCATCTGCAAACGCGCTCGCACGGATTGAAGGGGTCACGGCTTGGAAGCTGCACTCACAGGTTGGGAGGCGCTTCGTCAGACTGTTGAGGCTGTAGGGGGTTTGAAAACTGGCTACAGATGGCGGGATTATGCCATGGAATGGCAAAAGAGGCTTCCCATGGGAAAGAAATGAATGGTGATTTTGTTGGGTGTGTTTTAGGGGTTGGTGTTTGGGGCTGTACCGGTCTTTGGCGCACCAGTGCCGGACACCGGGGTGACCAAATGCTACGACAACACAGGAAATGTAATTGCCTACCCGAGTTCAGGGCAACAATTTTATGGGCAGGATGGGAATTACCTCATCAACCCGCCTCTTACACCAAGCTGGACTCCAAAAGGAATGCCGTGGCCGTATCGGCCCCACCTCCTGGGCCATGGTACAGGACAATGTGACCGGTCTGATCTGGGAGGTGGAGGAACAAGGACGGGGTGAAGCATTAAGATGACCCTCAGGATGCGGACAACATCTACACGTGGTACTACCGCGCAGGGAAAGGCTGACAAAGAGAGNATCCTGGAGGCCTACGGCAAACTGCCGCTCTATTTTATTGAAAACAAGGGACAACTTGATCCCAAGGTCAGGTTTTATGTCAAGACACCCGGCCAGACCCTCTATTTTACAGATGAGGGGATCATATTCGACCTTTTTCGCGGGGGAAAGGATGCCGGAAAGGGCACAGAGGACGCGAAAAAAGGCGGTCAAACCACAGGGGCAAAAACAGAGCGGTTGGTGTTCAACATGGGGTTTGAAAATGCCTGAAAAGGGGTCTTGATAGAGGGCCGGGACCGTCAAGAGGCCGGGATCAACTATTTTGTCGGCAATGACAGGAGCCGGTGGAAGACAGACATTCCCACCTATAAGGAGGTCGTCTACAAAGGGGTTTACAAGGGGATGGACCTGAAAGTATTTGGAAAAGGCAAGGAAATCGAATATGAATTTACTGTTAATCCGGGGGCAAATCCCGACGATATCTTATTGACCTACAATGGAATAGAGGGGCTTGCGACAAACGGGGAAGGGGAACTTTTGATAGCGACCGCTTTTGGGGAACTCAAGGAAACGAGGCCCTATATTTACCAGGATATAAATGGAAAAAAGACTGTGGCTGGAAGCTTTGAAATTAGGAGCCCTGCCGGTCAATCCCAAAGCGGAAAATTTTAGTACGGCTTCCAGGTCGCCTCCTATGCCCCCTCCTATCCCCTTATTATTGACCCCACCCTTTTCTACTCCATCTATCTGGGGGGAAGCGATAGCGATACTGGACGGGGAATAGCCATAGACAGCTCAGGAAATGCCTATGTTACAGGGTATACCCAATCCAGCAACTTTCCCACGCAAAACCCATATCAGGGGACCGAAGCCGGTAACGGTGATGTCTTTGTTGCAAAGCTTGGTAAAACTACCACATCCCCAACGGTGACCACTCAGGCGGTTGTTAAGATACGAATAGTGTAACGCCCTTTATTCCTCATCAAGCCCCGTCCTGCAAAGGTGATGCTAATAAGAGGGGAAATATACGCTGAATCCATTACCCTGAATGAGGCCAAATCATTGACCCTCCAGGGAGGTTGGAATTCGTCTTTCTCATCCCAAACAGAAAATACAACCTTCATCAAGGCGCCAAAGGCGCCGCAGGGGTCGCTAACCCTGCAAATGGTAACCATGAAAATACATTTCCTTTTCAGGAGTCTTTTTCTGTGAGAACGGCTTGAGATCTCGACCGTCGCGGTGCGGCACCGCTCTTGCGGAGCTAATTTCATGATCGGGAATGACGCAAATCCCGCCATGAGCGTTTAACCCCGGTCAGTACCGAATCAAAGATGCGCCGCCTTCTCCAATACCTCGGAAGCCCACTGATTGATACTTTTCCCTTGCACCTGCGCGGCCGTGGCAACAGCAGCATGGATATGCCCGTTCACGCGCAACATCAGGTTGCCGAAATATGGTTTTTGCGCGGGCCTGCCAGTACGTTCACTGACTTCCAGATAATGGTCCACAGACTCATGGAATGCTGTTTCAAGCTCATCCACAGTAGTTCCATGGAACGAAACAATGTCATCAATGTCCGCCAGACGGCCAACAAAGATGCGATCTTCTTCATCATACTCAATACGGGCAACGTAGCCATTGTATTTCATCATGTTCATAATCTTATCCCTGCCTTTTCCAAGAATTCGCGTGCCGCCTTCACCCGATAGCGCAGGGCTTCCTTGTTGGGATGGGGCCTGTGAAAGTCAGCACGCTTGCCGTTGAGCAGAAACGTAACTGCGGAGCCTGACCCTTCGTCCTTTGTCGCCCCCAATGCCAGAAACAACGCCTCAATCTTGCGCCATTCAATGTTTCCGCTGACCGGATCAACAAAGATCGCCTGGAGTGTTTTTCTGTTCCTGCTGTTCATGGGTTTAATGATGGCACAATAAGCTACCTATGCAAACGCAAAATGATAGTATTTTTGACAAACGTATGGCATACAGAAAACCGGGCAAGATAAATCTCATACACCTCCCATAGTTCGGTCACCCCGGCAGGTGACGACTATTTTGACACAGAGAATTTCCGCTGATTTTTTTGAATTTTTCGACATCGCTCATTTGCAGCCGAAAATAGTTTTCCCCCGACACGCTGGATTGATAAGGTGTAAACTTGTAAATGAAGGACGTCTAAACGTTAATATATTTTATGATTTCGATGCGAAAGAATCACCAAACATACCCACAGTTGGAAGGTCACTTTCTGTTCCAAAACATGGTTTTATTGCCTGAAGTGAGTGTATTCCCATACAATTTTGGAACTAAAAAAATTTTAGCGTAACGAGGTCTGAGTTTATTGAAAAACCGTAGACTGTGAACCGACAACCGTGAACTGTTACATGAAAACTCTGTTTGCCATGTATCATCACATGGGGACTTCCTGGGGCGTGTAGTTTCTGAACAGCGTCAACTCTTTCTGGAAGGTCAATTTGAATTTATCGGTCGGCCCGTTTCTCTGTTTTCCGATAATAATCTCTGCAATATTTCGATTTTCTTCAGAGTTGGGGTTGTACACTTCATCCCTGTAGATGAACGCAATCACATCCGCATCCTGCTCAATGGCGCCGCTCTCCCTCAGATCGGCTAATTGCGGCCTCTTATTGGGCCTGTCCTCCACCTTTCTATTGAGCTGGGAAAGGGCCACCACGGGCACATCCAGATCCTTGGCCATGGCTTTCAGCGATCTGGATATTTCCGACATCTCTATCTGNCGCGATTCCGCTGAATTCCTGCCNTGAATCAACTGCATATAATCNATNATGACAAGCGTAAGGTCCCCNTGTTTNTTGAGTCTCCTGCACTTCGCCTTCATATCAAGAACACTGGTAGCTGAGGAATCATCGATATAAATGGGGAGCTGAGACAACCGATTTGCTGATTCCGTAAGGCGGGGCCAGTCATCAGACCGGAGATTTCCTGTCCTCAATTTCGTGGCGTTTATGCGTGAGTCGAACCCAAGAAGCCTGATCCCTAATTGCTGCGTGGACATTTCCAGGGAGAAAACGGCCACTCCCTTCCCTGTAATTTTTGCGGCATTATATCCAATGTTCAGGGCAAAAGCGGTCTTTCCCATACTGGGCCGACCTGCAATAATAATAAGATCAGAAGGCTGAAGGCCTGCCGTCAGGCGATCAAAATGCTCGAAACCGGTGGGAACGCCAGTCACATATCCTTCGAACTGGGAAACACTCTCTAACTTTTTGAAACTGCCTGTAATAACCTGCTTCAGGCTTTGAAAGCCTTCCCGAATCTGTCCCTCGGCAATATCAAAGATGGACTGCTCGGCCCTTTCGAGAAGGCTCGCCGTGTCTTCCTGTTCTTGAAAACACAATTCTGAAATGGTCGAACACTGGCTGATCAACCTTCTTCTTACAGAAAGGTTCCGGACAATTTCGGCGTGGAAGACGATTCCGGCTGAGGTCGCCACGCTCTGCACCAGCGTTGAGAGATAATCCACTCCCCCCACTTTTTCCATCCGATCTTTCTTGTTGAGGACCTGAGAGAGCGTAATAATGTCAATAGGTTCAGAGATGTCGTAAAGGCTTACCATGCCTTCGAACAGGTCTGCGTGCGCTTCGCGATAGAAATCTCCGGGAGAAAGCAGGTCCATGACCTGGTTCAAGGCATCATTGTTGATCAGAACTCCACCCAGCACAGCCTGTTCCG
The DNA here is from genome assembly GCA_013349725.1 of Deltaproteobacteria bacterium. Next base: position 4,325 of record DUZB01000120.1, read on the forward strand.
CCTCGATATTATGCGGGGGGACTTTCAGCCCGGTCGGAGTATCCTTCTTTCTTGCTTTTGCCATGGAAAACTCGAAAACGCAAAGCAGGGATTCGGGCTATGCTTCAGCCTCTTTTTCCGCAGCTACAACAATCTTTATCGTTCCCACGACCCCGGGATAGATCTTTACAGCCACATCGAATTCGCCAAGTTCCTTCACCTGCTTTTCCAGGACAATTTTGTGCCTGTCAACCACAATGCCTTTTTCTTCAAGAGCCGAAGCGATATCCATGGTGGTTACCGATCCATACAGCTTTCCTTCAGCTCCTGCTTTCTGCATAAAAGTCAACACTGTTCCATCCATTTTTGCCTTGAATGCTTCAGCCTCCTGCCGGATTTTCACCCGCTTCATCTCGATTTTCTTTCTCTGCATTCCAAGGGCCGTAATATTCTCCCGCGTGGCCACCAGAGCAAAACCCTGTGGAACAAGGTAATTTCTCCCGTATCCTTTGGCCACGTCTACGATACTTCCCTCCAGGCCCAAATCATCCATATCCTGCGTCAAAATTACTTGCATAAAACTTCCCTCCACTATCCCGATCAGCTCTCTGATCTCTTATGAATTTTTCGGAAATCGACCCACTGATCAAACACGCCCGCAATGGCCAGCAAGACCATGAAAAGCTGTTGAATGATAATCAAAAAATAGACGCCAACCCTTATCCAGGGAGGAACCCGGTACTTATTAAAGAAGAATAAAACGATGGAAAGCCCATGAAAAAAATAGATAACGAGAATAACAATCAGGGCATTCACAGCCAGGAATCTCAAATTTCCCGAAGCCACAATCAGGGCAAAACCGGATGCGATCAATCCCCAAACCAGCGCATCCGGAGATCTCCAATTTTCCAAAGGCAGAAAATCAGGATATTTGAGATCGCGAAGCCTGAACAGAGGCCTGGCAACAATCACATTCAGCCAGAGCGCAAAACCTGCGCCGACAATCATCAAAGATGGATAGATCCAGGAGATGGTTGAAATAAAGGCTTGCGCGTAAACCTTCAGTTCAAGGGCATTTTCTCCCGCCATATTATTGGCGCTCTCGTAGGCACTGATCGTCTCGTTCAGGTGGCTTTCAAGATATTTCAGGACCATTTCCACAGGTCCCATATTTCTCGAAAGGCCGATGAAAAAAAGGCCGATTGTTCCCACTGCCAGCATCATAACCGTCGCCCAGAATAGGCACTGACCGATCGTGAAATTTCTCCTGAAAAGTTCAGCCAAACCAATTCCAACGATACTGAACTCCATCACAAAGAGAAAAGTATGCGGCTGCCCCGCAAGATTTGCCGCAAGACCGATAGCAAAGACAGCAATCGCGGCCAGTTTGATACCCTGGTAGAATCCAAGCCTGACGGTATAATACAGGAACGGCAATGGGGTCAGCAAACTGAAAAAAGGGCCCACAAGCGGTATCCACGCAGAGGCAAGTAGAAGAAATGCAGCCGCCCCAAGGCACCCCAAAACATCTAACTTATTCATTGGCTTTCAAGAACAGCCAAACCCTGAATAGAACGGTTCTCCTCTTCAGGGCGCTGTCCGGCAGTTGACTCATCTCACAAGAGTTGTAGTAAAGGGCAGTAACGCAATATTTCTAGCCCTCTTGATGGCAACAGTCAGCATTCGCTGATGTTTCGCACAATTCCCCGAGATCCTTCCCGGGGTGATTTTGCCCCGTTCCGTTATGAAATACCGAATGATCTTTGTATCTTTGTAGTCTATGGCAAGGCTGCTGTCGGCACAGAATTTACACACTTTTCTTCTGTGATAGGTCCTTTTAAATTTGCCCCTGGGACCATCGTTGTCATTGCCGCCACGATCTGAACCGGGTGTTCTGTTGTAAGCCATTTTAAACCTCGCCTTCCATGGAATTGTCTTCTACCGTCTCTTCCCCTGCACCGGGTGTTTCTTTGCCCTCACCTTGCTCGGCAATCAACTTCTCCGGATCAACCTGATCACCAAGTTTGATGATCTGATATTTGAGGATATTGTCGTCAAGCCCTAAATATCGCTTAAGCTCTTCCATGATGCCGGGTTCGCCACAGAACTGTTGCAGAACGTAGAAGCCCTTATCAAACTTTTTGATATCATATGCCAGGCTTTTCTTTCCCCATTCCTCCACTTTGATCATGACGCCGGCATTTTTCTCAATAAGCTCATTGAACTTACTAACAACACCACCGTAGTCTTCATCAGATAAAGTAGGTTTAACAATGTAAAGGTTCTCATAATACCGCATGTTCACACTCTCCTTTCGGCCTTTCCTGTATAAGGGAATAATTTGGTCCCTTTCTCCGCACTTCAAGCCGGTTTATTCAGAAGATCCGGGTGCTGAGGGACAAGGAGCCATCCAAACCAAAATTTTTATTTATACCAATCAAAAGCTTTTTTGTCAATATATAATTCGGGTTACCCAGCAATTCTCATTATAGCGTCGGCTTTATCAAAAAATACTGTGTGAGTGGCATGTTGCCACGATTTTTCGCGGCTGGAAAGCCGCTCCCACAGAGATGATTCGTCAAAATTAGAATTGCTGTCGGATTACCTATTCAAAACGATTTTGTACAGAGAATCCCTCTCTGCTGCACAAGAGATCACGTTCGGCTTCCCTCAAATCGTACGTAACCATTTCGGAGACCATCTCATTAAACGTGATTTCCGGTTTCCATCCCAGTTCCTTTCTGGCGCGAGAAGCGTCTCCCAGAAGGGTTTCCACTTCCGTTGGCCTAAAATACCTGGGATCCACCTTCACGATGCATTTCCCGGTCTTCCCGTCAACCCCTTTCTCATCAATCCCTTCGCCTTCCCACTGCACATCAAACCCCAGCTCTTTTCCCGCAACGCTGACAAATTCCCTGACCGAATGCTGCTCTCCCGTGGCAATCACATAATCTCTGGGAGTCTCCCGCTGAAGCATGAGCCACATGAGCTTCACATAGTCCGCCGCGTGCCCCCAGTCACGCTTGCTGTTAAGGTTGCCAAGGTATATGCAATCCTGAAACCCAAGCTTAATTCGCGCGAGGCCTCTCGTTATTTTTCGGGTGACAAAGGTTTCCCCCCTGATGGGAGATTCATGATTAAACAGGATACCGTTGCACCCGAAGATGCCGTAGGCTTCCCTGTAATTTACCGTAATCCAGTAGGCATACAGTTTTGCAGCGGCATAGGGAGAGCGGGGATAAAAAGGCGTATTCTCGTTCTGAGGCACTTCCTGTACCAGGCCATAGAGTTCGGATGTGGAGGCCTGGTAAAACTTGGTCTGTTTTTCAAGTCCCAGGATGCGAATAGCCTCCAGAATGCGAAGCGCTCCCAGTGCATCTGAATTTGCGGTATACTCCGGAGTCTCAAAAGAAACCTGGACATGGCTCTGGGCAGCAAGATTGTAAATCTCAATCGGTTGCACCTGCTGAATGATCCTGATGAGGTTCGTAGAGTCGGTCAGATCCCCATAATGGAGAACAAACCTTCTCTTATCCACATGGGGATCCTGATAGAGGTGGTCAATCCTGTCGGTATTAAACAGGGAAGACCTTCGCTTGATGCCATGCACTTCATATCCTTTTTCAAGAAGAAACTGGGCAAGATAAGCCCCGTCCTGCCCTGTGATTCCAGTGATCAGCGCTTTTTTCATGGTACACTATCTCCCTTGCATATCTGTTGACAGAAGAACACCGCTCTGTTTTATCAGGGTCACTACGGCTGACGCTGAACTTTCTGCATCTTCCTCGTAAGACCGAATGATAAGAGCCGGGTTTTCAGGAGGCTCGTATGGAGCGGAAATCCCGGTAAAATTTTTAACGATACCTGCCTTTGCCTTCTCGTAAAGACCTTTAGGGTCCCGTGACGCGCAAACTTCCGGGGGACAATCCACGTGAATCTCAAAAAACCGATCATCCCCGACCAGATCTCTTATCCTTCTCCTGTCGCTGCGATAAGGAGAGATAAACGCGGCAATGGCAATGATT
>DUZB01000338.1 GCA_013349725.1 Deltaproteobacteria bacterium
GTGGGATTGACGGCAGATTGTACGGAGCTGACCATCGATTCTGATGAGAAGATCCTTCTCCAGACAAGGCCTGCCTTTGGAGGGAATGTCATGGCCACCATCGCCAACCGGTATTCCCGCCCGCAGATGGCGACCGTACGGCCGGGAGTAATGGAAGCGCGAAAGAATCGAAAGGAAAAGGCGGTGCTTGTTCCCCACAAAACGGCGCTCACATGGGAAGATATCGGAACGACGGTCCTTGAAATTGTCAAAGAAAAGAAGAGGGATGTGGATCTGGCGGGGGCCAAGATCATCGTCGCCGGCGGCAGAGGCGTTGGAGATGAAAAGGGCTTTCAGATGTTACGGGAGCTGGCCGACCTCATGGATGGGGAGGTGGCGGGGACCCGGGTGGCGGTTGAAGAAGGGTGGATTACCTCCGAAGAACAAGTCGGACAGACGGGACAGTCGGTTCGGCCGGAGTTGTATATCGCCTGTGGGATTTCAGGGGCCATTCAACACAGAGCCGGAATGATGAACTCCAGGTATATTGTCGCTGTTAACAGGGATCCGAGGGCGGCTATTTTTCAGGTGGCGGATTGGGGAATTGTGGGAGACCTCCATGAGGTGGTCCCTGAAATGATCCGTCAACTGAAGAACGCATAGTGCATGGGGCAAAACGCAGGGCGCAGGGTACAGGGGTGACGCCTTGCGCTATGCACCATACTCACTGCGAAAGTTGAGGGAGGAATGAATGCTTAGATCAGACGCTGAAATACTGATTAGGAAGAATATGGCCCGCTTTGTAGACAAGGAAGTGATTCCAAGGGCCAAGGAGATTGATGAAAAGGGTGAATTCCCCAGGGATCTGTTTAAACAGATGGCGAAAATGGGGGTTTTCGGGACGAGATATCCCAAAGAAAAAGGCGGGTCGGGTGGAAATACCACGCTTTTCTGTATCAATTGCGAGGAACTGGCCAGGGGACTCATGAGCCTGGGCGCCATAACGGCCATGCAGTGTCTGATGGGGACGAACTTTCTTTTCCATTTTGGTACGGAGGAGATGCGGCAAAAATATTTCCTTCCCGCCATGGAAGGCGAAAAAGTTGCCTGTTTCTGTCTTACCGAGCCCGAAGCCGGTTCGGATCTGGGCAATGTGAGTACCATTGCCAAAAGAACGGATGACGGGTATGTCCTCAACGGGATGAAGACCTGGGTGACAAACGGTCCCGTGGCTGATTTCTACACCGTTCTCATGCAGACCGATCCGGAGAAGAAATTCAGGGGGTTGAACTTCTTCTTTGTTCCAAGAGATACACCGGGTTTTTCCTGCGGGAAGCCGTTCGACCTGCTGGGTACCCGAAGCACGCCCATCTCCGAGATATCTTTTAAAGATTGTGTTATCCCTCCGGAGAACATGCTGGGGCAGGAAGGGCGCGGACTGACCAACCTTCTGACCATCCTTGCCGAGATACGGACCATGACTGCCGCTCTTGCCATCGGACTGCAGCGGGCGGCTCTGGACGATTCCATAAAATATGCCCACGAACGGGCCCAGTTCGGAAAGACAATCGGCAATTATCAGCTGATTCAAGCCAAAATAGCCAACATGGCCGTGGATCTGGAAGCATCCCATCTGCTCACCTACAAGGCCAGCCATATGATCGACAAAAAAATGGAGGCATTGAAGGAGGCCTCCATGGCAAAATATTTTGCTACGGAGGCAGCATGCAGGGCAGGGGATCAGGCTACCCGTATCTTCGGGGCCTATGCCTATTCCATGGAATATTCCGCACAGAGATATTACCGGGACAACCGCTTTCTGCTCTATGGAGGAGGAACCCACGAAATTCTCCAGCCCAATATCGCCAAGTGGGTGGGGCTTTAGGAAGGACGAAGGACGAAGGATGAATGATGAATGATGAAGGATGAAGGATGAAGGATGAACAAACAACCAATGACCACCGAATGACCACCGAAGGACGAATGATGAAGGATGAACAAACAACCAATGACCATGAATGACCACCGAAGGACGAATGACCACGAATGACTATCGAATGACCACCGAATGACAATTGAATGACTACCGAACCACGTTTCACGAACCACGATTCACGAAAGAAGATAGATATGGTCACCGCGGCTGTAAATTCGGATGAGGGTTCCCCTCTTTTTCATTCTCTTCCGGAGAGGAAATCTCTTGGGGATTCCGTGCACGAAAAGTTGAGGCGGGCCATTGTAACCGGTGAACTACGGGCCGGGGAACGCCTGGTGGAAAGCCGCATGGCCCAGACCTTCGGGATCAGCAGAACTCCCATAAGAGAGGCCATCCATAAACTTGAAAGGGAAGGGCTGCTCCAGAGAGATCCCAAGGGTGGATTTTTCGTCATGGGTCTCACGAGGGCGGACATTGAAGAGACCTTCGGGATCAGGAGTGTACTGGAAAGCTATGCGGCCCGTCTCGCCACCATTCATCATCATGAAAAAGATTTGGTTCCCCTTGAAAATAAATTGTTAGAATATGAAACCGTCCTGAAGGCCGGTGACTTGGCAGCCCTTCCAAAAATCAATACGGAATTTCACGAATTGCTTTATGATCTGAGTCTCAGCCCCAGACTCGTAAAAATGATCGATGACCTGAAAACCTATATTTTCCGTTTCAGACACGATATTTTGAAGGTGGAGGAGATGGCCAGGATAAGCAGTGCGGATCATCGTTTGATGCTGGATGGCATTCGAGAGAGAGACGAGAAAAAAGTGTCAGCACTGGTTCTGGAGCATATTCTGCGGGGGCGGGAGATCGTTTTAGCGGAATTCGATAAACAGGTTGGAACGAAGGAGAACGGAAAAAATGACGAACAGAAAAATCAGGGTACTTCTGGCTAAACCGGGTCTTGACGGCCACGATCGGGGCGCCAAGGTCGTTGCCCACGCCATGAGGGAGGCGGGGATGGAGGTGATCTATACCGGTCTTCATCAAACCGTTGCCAGCATTGTAAACCAGGCGATGCAGGAAGATGTGGATGTGGTTGGTCTTTCCATCATGTCTGGCGCTCATATGCCTATCTGCAGGAAGCTGATGGACCTGGCCGCAAAAGAGGGGGTGGATGACAAGCTGATGCTGGTGGGAGGTGTAATCCCCAACCGGGATATTCCGCTTTTAAAAGAAATAGGCATCTCCGGTGTGTTCCCCGGTGGAGCGCACTTTGATGAGATTGTTGGTTTTATCAAGGAAAATGTCCATTCCTGAGAAGAGAGGTGCAAGAGATGGGAGTAGCAACCTACATAAAAGATGAAAAAGATGCCATTAAAGAAGTGATTTTGCAGTCAGGCATCAAGGTAAAACCGGTTTATACGCCGGAAGATCTGGAAAGAGTGGGGTTCGATTATGCAAAGGACCTGGGGAACGCGGGAGAATTTCCGTTTACCAGGAGCATACATCCTTCCGGATACCGGAGCCGAAACTGGACGACCCGACAATACACCGGATTCGGTACCCCTGAAGAAACCAATGAGCGTTTCAAGCTGATGATTTCCCACGGGCAGACCGGACTGAATGTGGCCTTTGATCTCCCTACCCAGATGGGGTACGACTCCGACAATGAGCTGTCGGAAGGGGAAGTGGGCCGGGTGGGTATGGCTGTGGATTCCCTGAAAGATTTCGAGATCGCCTTTAAGGATATCCAGCTCAACCGGATCGGCAGCGGGCTTACCATTAATGCCGTGGCATCGATCATGCTGGCCATGTACCAGGCGGTTGCAGAGAAATTCGGTTACAAAAAAGAGGAGATATCGGCCACTCCCCAGAATGATATCCTCAAGGAAATTGTGGGAAGAGGGGCGTGGATCTATCCCGTGGAGCCGGCAGTGAGGTTGATAGGCGATACCATCGAGTATTCCATGAAGGAACTTCCCCGCTGCAATCCGGTCTCGGTCTGCGGGTATCACATCAGGGAATCAGGGTGTACGCCGTCCCAGGAGATTTCCTACGCCCTCCTGATTGCCTTTGCCTATATCGACAATGTGGTTGCCCGGGGGTACAAGGCCGAGGATTTCGTGGGAAGCTTTTCCTTTAACCTGAATATCTACGGCAACATGTGGGAAACGGTGGCCAAATTCAGGGCGGCAAGAAAACTCTGGGCCACCCTCCTCCGGGAAAGGTATGATGTCCAGAATAAAAAAGCCCTTTTCCTGAGAGGCATCTTCGGCGGCGGCGGATCGGGCATGACCAAACAGCAACCGGAGAACAATATCGTGCGTGGCGCTTACTATGCCCTTGCGGCCGCTCTCTCGGGTGCTCAGACAACGGCGCTGTGTTCTTTTGATGAGGCCTACACCATTCCCACCGAGCGTGCGGCTCTCCTTTCCCTGCGGACCTTCCAGATCCTGATGGATGAAATCGGCCTCAGAGACACGGTAGACCCTCTTGCAGGTTCCTATTTCATGGAGACTCTCACCAAGGAGATGGAAGAGAAAATCCTGGAAGAGATGGGAAAAGTGGAAAAAATGGGTGGAATGGTGGAGGCAATTTCCTCCGGCTACGTTCAGCGGGAGGTGTCCACCCAGGCCTATGAGTATGAGAAAAAACTGCAGCGCAATGAAGTGACCAAAGTGGGGGTGAACAAATATACCGAGGGAGCAGACATGGAGGTGGAACTCCATGAATACAACGAAAGTTGGGCCCAGCTCCAGATAGATCGGTTGAAAATCCTCAAGAAAGAAAGAGACAACCAGGCGGTTGCAGCATCTCTGAAAGCCCTTGAAAAGGCAGCCGTGGAAAAGAAAAACGTGATGCCGATCCTGGTGGAATGCTGCAAATGTTACGCAACCGTGGGAGAAATGGCGGACGTATTCAGAGATGTTTTTGGGCAATACGTGGAACCGAATATTTTTTGATGAGCTCCCCAAGTCAGGTCGAATCCAAGCCCTTCATGCTCTTCATGTCGTTCATGGTTAAACATGTGGAGATTGATCTGNTAATAAAAATCAACCATGAAGAGCATGAAGGACATGAAGAGAGAGTTTAGTGAATTATCACACCTGGTAATTGGTGCGGCGATTGAAGTTCATCGTCATTTAGGACCGGGTTTGCTGGAATCTACATATCAACAATGTCTGGCTCGGGAGCTTGATCTTAACCATATTGCTTTCAAGTTGGAACATCCTCTGCCTGTTGAATACAAAGATATCCGCTTGGATTGCGGATATCGAATTGATATATTTGTCGAAGATGCGATCATTCTGGAACTGAAATCTGTAGAGGAGCTGAAGCGTATTCATGAAGCTCAACTGTTGACATATATGAAGCTCGCGCAAATAAAGCAGGGTTTTTTGATTAATTTCAATGTAGTAAAACTGAAACAAGGACTCAGGAGTTTTGTTCTTTAAGCTCTTCACGTTCTTCATGTCCTTCATGGTGGATATCGTTTCTGTATATATTCCATCAATAAGCGATGTCGGAGGATCGGATAGTGGATGAAAAACTGAAAGGGAAAAAGATTCTGATTGTTGATGATGAGCCTGATATCCTCGAAATCATCCGGGAATTACTGGACGATTGTACGGTAGACAGCGCCACGGATTTTGAGGAAGCGGTGGCGCTTTTGGACAGAAACCCTTACGATGCCGCCATCCTTGATATTATGGGAGTAAGGGGGTACGATCTCTTAAAAATCACAAAGGGAAAAGATATCCCCACCCTGATGCTGACGGCGCACGCNCTTGATCCGGAAAATTTTGCCAGGTCGATCAAGAAAGGCGCGCTGGCTTACATTCCAAAAGACAAGCTTTCGGATATAGATGTTTTTCTGAAAGACGTCCTGGAAGCCCACGAAAAAGGAAGCACGAAAATCGGGAAGTGGTTCGGACGGTTGGAAAGCTTTTTCGAAGAACAGTTCGGGGCCTACTGGCAGGAGAAGGTCAAAGAGGGACCGGATTTCTGGAAGAAATACATTTGATGAAGTTTCACAGACCGCTTGTATGTGCAGAAAAACACCGGGCATGAATGGGAAAGGGGGTGACAAAGAATTTTTTCGGGTGCTGTTTAATTACTCAAGTCTTTAACGAAAGGGAGGTCCGATTCATGAAACGAACAGTAGGATGTATTATCGCGGGGATTTTTCTGGCTTCATTGTTTTCGATTACCCTCAACCCCTCACCATCTCTTGCGGGACCCATTAAACTAACCTATGCAAACTTTCCGCCTGCTCCCACATTTCCATGCGTTCAGATGGAAAGATGGAAAAAGGAAGTGGAGAAAAGAACGGGCGGAAAAGTGGCCATTGATACCTTTCCGGGAGGGACCCTCCTTGACGCCAAGAATATGATGGATGGTGTCATTGCCGGCCAGGCTGATATCGGTTGCCTCTGTATGGCGTACCAGCCGGGGCGTTTCATTGTGACCAATGCCACAGCCCTGCCTCTTGATATTCCCAATTCCCTGGTGGGCAGCCTCGTCCTTTGGGACCTTTACCAGAAGTACCAGCCTGAAGAGTTTTCCAAAGTGAAGGTCTTGACCATGTTCACGACGGCGCCTTCCAATATCATGTCCAAAATGGCCATCAATAACCTTGAGGAACTCAAAGGAGTTCCCCTTCGCGCATCGGGTGGGGCGGCACAGATCCTGAAAGCCTGGGGCGCCAACCCCGTGGGCATGCCCATGCCTGCTACACCGGAAGCCCTGCAGAAAGGGGTTGTGAAAGGGCTTTTCACTTCCCTGGAAGTCATGAAGGATTTCAAGTTTGCCGAGCTTTGCAAATTCGTGACTATGACCGATGCCGTGGTATACCCGTTTGCGGTGGTCATGAATATGGACAAATGGAACGCTCTGCCTGATGACGTGAAAAAAATACTGGATGAACTCGCCCCGCAGCAGGCTGCATGGACAGGCGCCTATATGGACGACCACGTGCGAAAGGCCATGGATTGGGCCAAGAGGACGGAAAAGGTGAAAGTCATTCGCCTCAAAAAGGATCAAAAGGCTGCATGGGATAAGTTGCTTCTTCCCCTCACGGATCAATGGGTGAAAGACGCCGGCGAAAAAGGATTGCCGGCACAGGCAATTGTGAACGATATCAAAGATTTTACCAGGATGTATTCCGGAGAATAGTCTTTGAAAAGTGCTTTCTGGAAAAAACTCCCTGTCTGTCTGCCTGTTATGGACCTTATGGTAATGGCGGGCAGGGAGATCCCCAAATGGGCGCGCAAAGACCAGGAATGCCTCGGTGATTAGCGGAGAGGGGCTTGTATGCTGTTCTTAGACAAGGTTAGCCATTATCTGAATCAGGCGTTGATTTTCATCGCCGGGATATTTCTTGTGGCCATGATCGTCTTGACGTGTGCCAACATCTTCCTTCGCCTCGTCTGGATGCCCGTAAGCGGTACGTTTGAACTGATGGGGTATTTCGGCGCTGTTCTGACGGCCTTTGCTTTGGGATATACCCAACTCAGCAAGGGGCACATTGCGGTTGATATTGTAGTTCTGAGATTTTCAAAAGGAGTTCAAAGAGTCCTGAACGGCATCAACCATATCCTCTGCATGACATTCTTCGCCCTTGTGACCTGGAAAATTTCCAAATATGCCTACAATCTCTTTGAAACAGGAGAGGTTACGGAAACGTTGCGTATTGTTTACTACCCTTTTGCCTATGGAGTTGCTTTGGGTTGCGCGGTCCTCTCGCTTGTTTTCCTTACCGATTTTTTAAAGGTTCTGGCAGGAAGCAAGGAGGGTGAAAGTTGAGCGCAACCGCAATTGGAATAATAGGCATTCTCATCCTTCTGGCAGTGCTGTTTTTCCTGGGGATGCCGGTGGGTTTTGCCATGGGAATCGTAGGGTTCTGCGGTTTCTGGTATATCGTCTCGTTTAACGCGGCCATCAATATGGTGGCGACCGATGTGTGGAGTACGTTTTCCAGCTATGGGCTCACGGTCATCCCCCTGTTTATTTTCCTGGGCTATCTCGCTTTTAATTCCGGAATCGCAGAAAGGCTCTACAATGCGGCCTATAAGTGGTTTGGCCACTGGAGGGGAGGGCTTGCCATTGCAACCATCGGAGCGGATGAGCTTTTCGCGGCCATCTGCGGCTCCAATACGGCTACGGCAGCCACCATGGGGGCCGTTGCCCTCCCCCAGATGAAAAAATACAACTATGATACCAGGCTGAGCAGCGGAACGGTGGTGACCGGAGGTACTCTGGGAACCGTAATGCCCCCAAGCGTGGTCCTGATTGTTATCGGTCTTCAGACGGAACAATCGATTATCAAGCTGTTTTTAGCNGGAATCCTCCCTGCGCTTCTGTTAGGTNTCCTNTTTATTCTGACCATTGTCGTTCTCTGCAGGATCTATCC
>DUZB01000363.1 GCA_013349725.1 Deltaproteobacteria bacterium
CAAAATCCTGCCGTACCTTGATTTGCTGAAGCAGCGCCCCGAATGCCATTGGTTTGGAATAGGCGGGGATACCTAACATTCTCAACCATTCCTGCATCATCATACCGCACATGGCACGGTGCGGATCATAGTCGGCAGGGGGTGTTAAAATGGTGAAATTTTCCATGAGACGGCCGTCAGGAAGCATGATCCCCTGGCCGTTTACAATTTTTCCCGAAGGTTCGACGGGGGCAACCTGCCAGGTATAGCCTGCATCACGAAGGATTTCGACCGCTTTTTTGATGCGGCCTTCCCTGCCAAGCCCGTCTCCATAACGGGGCACATCCGGACAGTACCAGAAGGTATTTCCCGGCGGAATAATGGAATACATGCGGATGCCCTCTCCCTGAAGTATCCGTTGAATAATAAATTCCTCATCCACCAGGGTCGCAAAAGCGCGTCTCAGGTTGGGATCATTAAAGGGGGCTTTTCTCACGTTAAACCCCATATAATACAGGGCGCTTTTCTCATTCCTGAACAGATCTATGTCACTGTTCTGTTTCAGATCGTCAAGATATCCCGGTTGAACCCCCCACCAGAACATGTCGATGGTTCCTTTTTTGATGGCCAGAATCGCCGCATCGGAAGTTCCGTAAACCTTCAGGATCATTCCATTGATATACGGCCCCAGAAGATACCCGTTTATTTCTTTGCCGGAACCAAAAAAATATTTATTCTTTTCGAGAAAGAGGTAGGCTCCTGAACGCCATTCCTTCAAAAAGAAAGGACCGGTCCCCACGGGGTCTGTTATCCTGTGGTTCATGAGCCAGGACAAAGGCTTCTCTTTCGTTCTGGCCTCTTTGACGACTTCCATCCATTCTTTTTTCTGGGCAATGGGCGTTGTCAGTGTTCTCGAAACAAAGATCGCTTCCGGCTTTTCCAGGTAGAACTTCAATGTATGTTTGTCCGGGGTTTCAATTTTCTTCACAAATTTCCATTTTGAATAGAATTTGGGCACCTTGAATTCATTGATGAAATCGCCTGTGAAGGCCACGTCCTCAGAGGTGAATTCCGTACCATCCGACCATTTTGCCTGCCTTAGTTTTACGGTATAGGAACAGGTTGCCGCGTCATAGACCGGGTCGCTTTCCGCCAGCCATGGAACAAGATGGAGGGTTTTAGGATCTCGAATATAAAGAGATTGATAGATCAAGCCCAGAACCTTGCTGGACCAGGCGTCGCTTGCACGCCATATATTCAGGCTTTTGGGCTCTTCCAGCATACCGATCTTGAGCAACTTTGCCGCAGAGGCGCTGGAAAATGTGAAGTGAATGCCGGAAAACAGAATGATGGCAAACACAAAAAGCAGAACCACACGACAGGCAACGCTCCTTTCAGTGAACCTATTTTGACGCATAACTTTTCCTCTCTCTTCTTCGATGGTTTATTGAAATGACAACATCCTGCACATTTTCATTCATTGAATTAACGAACTTTTTCCAGTGTAAAATTTCACCGGCGGACGGTCTACGAAATGCCGTTTCTTGAAAGGACCTTTTGTTCAGCAAAATCTATGACCTTTTTTTCGAGCTGCAAGCCATTCAATCTGTTTATGCGTGGAATTCCACCGGGGCTCAGACAGTTAATCTCTACCATTTTTCCCCCTATTACGTCAATGCCCACAAAAAAAAGGCCATCTTTCAAAAGCCTGTCCTTCAGGGTAAGGCATATTTCGCGCTCCTTGTCCGTCACCTCGTGTTTAAAGGCCCTTCCCCCTGCATGGATATTCGTCCTGAAATCCCCTTCCCGGGGTTTTCTTCTCATGGCGCCGATAATCTCACCGTTAAGCATCAGGATTCTCACATCTCCCTCTTTCTGTGCCTCATCGAGATATTCCTGGACCATAATCGGCTCCCGCTCCGGGTAAGAACGGTACGCCCTTACGTAGTAGTTGATCAAAGAGTTGAGGTTTTCCTTGTCCAGGACACTCACCTTGATGACCCCTTCTCCCCCGAACCTCTGGAGAGGTTTCACAACCATGGCCCCACCGAAATCATTGATGATTTTCCGGAGACGGGCCGGGTCCCGCGATACGTGGGTCTGGGGAATGATGTCAGGAAAGTTGAGGATATACAGTTTGCTGTTGGCAATAATCTGGCCGACAGCACTGTTGATCATGAAGACCTTGTCGCTGACCGAGGTAAGGAATTCCAAGGTCTGGTAAACCAGCGGGGGATTTTTCCTGAGGAAAAGGACATCGATGTCAGTAATGGTTTCAAAGATGAGCCCGTCCTTTTTAAGGCAGCTCATCAGCATGCGCCAGTATTTTTTCATGGACAGATCAGGAGAAACGGAAATGTTTCGCATCCTGGCAACCACCTTGTTGTCGCGGATGTAAATATCATGGGGTTCAAGGAAATAGACCGTATGCCCTCTCTGATTGCATTCATACATGAGATGGCTCGTGGTCTCATTCTCAGGTTCAATGGAATCGAGCCTGTCCATCAAAAAGGCTATGTGCATGGTTTCTCCATTGAGCGATGCGTTATGTATTCAATGATTTCCGATGCGATATCCGCTCCCGTGGCAGCCTCAATCCCTCTGAATCCGGGAGAATAATTCACTTCAATCACTTTTGCCTTCCCCTCTTCATCTAAAATGATGTCCACACCGGAGATCTCAAGGCCCAATGCCCTGGACGCTCGAACCGCCAACCTGGACAGTTGCGGGTCGGGGTCATAAGGCCTGCCATAGCCCGAAAGATGGATATTGGACCTGAAGTCACCGGCATTCGGTTTCAATTCCATTGCAGAAGTTACCCTGTCTCCAATGACGAACGCCCTGATATCTTTCCTTGCACTGGTTGGGATAAATTCCTGAACGAGCAACCCCCGGGACATATCCTGAAGGTTGTTCAGCACAAATTCCGCCATATCAGGAGACTGGATTAAGGCAACGCCGGCCCCCTGCCTGCTTTGCAACGACTTGACAACAACAGGATACCCTCCCAGATTTTCCACTGCGGCCCTAAAACCGTTCAAGTTTATCACAAGATGGGAATCAGGAACAGGCAAATTCTGCAGGGACAGCGTTTGAAGAGATAAAAATTTATTCCGTGCGGACAGGATAGAATAAAACCCATTGACTGCGGGGATGCCGGATAGTTCGAACTGGCGCACGATTGCCATGGCGTAATCGTTGATGGTAGCCCCGATCCTGGGAAGGATCACATCCGGTCGGAAATCCGGATCATTAAGAATTTGCAGATTCATTCCACGGGCGCCTGTTTCTGACAGACATTCCCTGGTATGGATCAGGGACATCCTGTGTCCCAGACGGGAGCCCGTTTCCATCAGTCTCCTGTTCGGGTGATAGGCATGGTCTCTTACGCTGAGAATCCCGATATGCATCCATTCACCATAGAAACACTTTTTTTGACCACGAATAACGCGAATTACACGAATAGAAAAAGAGTTCTCACTTGACAGTCCTCTTAAGATCGCTGAAGATTTTTTCGATTTTTTCGGTTCTCCCGTGTCCTCCAGTCGACTCTTTCACTTCCAGCTGCAGACGCCTCTTCAACTTGAAAAGCTCCCTGATTTCCTCCGGAGCATATCCCTCTCCCCTGAGCAGTTTAAAAATTTCCTCCACATAGGCATATCCGTCGGTGTAGCTGTTTTCCAGTCTCGGAACCATCTGCGACAGGAGCAGGGACGCCTCACCGGAATCCATGGTGTGATGTTTCCAGGCCAGCCCCAAACCCTTCAGACCCAGTGAATCTTTTTCTCCGTGAACCAGGGTATTGCCGGTATAATAGAAAACATAGGGGTGGTAATAGGGAAGTCCACTTTCACCGATGAAATGGATGGTCTCTTCAAATGTCTTCTCGGTTTCCCCTGGATAGCCTATGATAAAACTGCCCCTGCTCACGATCCCCTGGTCATTGAGCATTTTAATGGCATCCAGCGATTGCTCGCGTTTCAGGCGCTTGTCCATCTTGTCAAGAATGGTTTGACTTCCCGATTCCAAACCCAGATCGACGAATTCACACCCGGACTCCTTCATGAGCTCCACCAGATCCGGAGTCAGGGCGCCGGCCCTTGCAAAAGATGACCAGGTGAAACCGAATTTCTCACGAATCATCATCTTGAGGACCTCTTTTACCCGCGCCTTATTGGCCGTGAAATTGTCGTCGGTGAATCGCACATGCTTCACAAAACCCAGTTTTCCTATTTTCCGAAGCTCTTCCCTGAGGACAGGAATGGTTTTGTAATGAACTTCCGGAAACAACCAGTGATAGGTGCAGAAGCGACACCGGTAAAAGCACCCCCTGCTGCTGTTCAGTGGCAGAGTGCTCCTGAGATATCTTTCAGGAATTCCGTCCCATAAAATGGCCGTCTGATCCATGTGGACCTGTTCCTTTTCCCGTGGAGTAAATGCCAGGTCTCCATGCGAATCAAAATAGGCCACATTGGGCACACGACTCAGTTCAGAGCCACTTCTCATGCATTGAAGCAATTTTACAAGGGTTTCCTCTCCCATGGCCTCTATGACAAACGCATCAATCTTGCCGTGGTATTCTCTTAGATAGTCAAGCGTCTTTTTTGAAAAATGCTCTCCCGCATCAAGCACTTTCTTTACCAGCATGCCCCCGGCAATTACAGGGATCTCAGGAGCAATCTCTTTGATCTGTTCGGCAATTTCCTTGATGTCGTTCATGAAGATAAAATTTGAGGAGATACAGACGGCAAGGGTGTCTTCTCCCAAAAAATCCGAAATATTGCACGTGGCGTAATTCTGTATGATCACCGGTTCAAAACCGTGCCTTGAAAGATACTGATAAAAGTAGATGCCGTTCAGCGTAACCGTATTGGCAAGGGAATGGCGTTGATTCACATTGGAGGGGGTGATTTCAGGAAACGAGCGCCCGTTTTTCACATAATTCATAAGATCCAGAAGATCCATATACCGCCCGTCAAGAAACAGAAGCGAGTCCCGGATATTTCTGTGAACGGCTTTCTGGAGAGCCGGAAGATCCAGTCCGGTAAAGCGGGAGGCCTGTCTTGACGCTCTGTCTTCGGCATCGGCAAACTTCTTGATCAGATGAGCATGGTTGTCAAGAGGCTGGTTTTGGGCAATAAAAACGATTTTAGATGGTTTCAAAATTTCTTTCATAATCAGACTGTTTTTCCTGTCTTTTGGGCTATGATTCCGGCAATGGCGTTCTTCTCCCCGATAACCCCTTCTCGATAACGAAGGCAACGGAATTCTCGAAACAGAGACAGAAGTTCATTGTGTTTCAACAGATGGTCCGGATTCTTAGGTTTACCGAACCGGGCCTGGTCCACAATAAAGGTCTCATAGACCACCATCCCCCCGACTTTCAAGGCATCTTTCATGGTTTGAAAAAGTGGCCGATGAAGATAATTGAAACAGACAATCAAATCGTAGGCATCCTTTTCAAACAGATATCCCTGCTCTAAATCCGCAACCAGGGCCCGGACACGAACACCGGCCGCCGCCGCCAGATTCAAGGCATCATTTACCGCTTCGGGGGATATGTCAACGCCTTCCGTTTCAAAACCGATCCCTGCAAGAAACACCGCATTCCACCCCCTTCCCATAGCCACATCCAGGGCGCGTCCTCTGGGAAGGAGATCAACATTTTTCACCAGGAACGGGGAAGGTTCAGGTTTCATGTGGGTGTGCTCAGCCATCGTGCCAGCTTATTGATTCCCCTGAACATTATCCCTCAAACTCGAAATGATCGGAAAGGATGCCGTCTTTCACGCCGGAAACATCCAGTTTTTCCTCCATGGCTTTCGTAATCCGGCTGAATCCTTTCGTATTCCCAAGCATGATGCAGCCCACAATCCGATCCTTTTCAAGCACCACTTTCTTATAAACCGTATCATCCGTGACAACCTTGGATTCCAGGCTATTGTCCGCATCGATGTTGCCCGCAGATGCCAGATCCACCCCCACTACCTTCAGGGTATTTGCCATGGTGGTTCCCTGATAAACCTGATCGCCCCCTGCCATGTTTGTGCCGGCGATTTTCCCCTGCTCCATGGCAGCGGGCCAGATACCGTAAGGCATGCCATTAAATTCAGCAACATCCCCTGCCGCATAGATATGGGGCGAGCTGGTAACCAGTCGCTCGTTTACCTTAATCCCCTTGTCGTGTTCAAGGCCCAGATCTTTCGCCAGTTCCATGTTTGGCCGAACACCGGCAGAAATAATAACCATCCTTGCCGGCAGGGTCTCTCCTCCTTCAAGCTGAACATCAACCACCCCATCTGCCCCCGCGATCGCTTCGGTCTTGGCGCCAAGTCTGAACGAAAACCCCATCCCTTCCATTATTTTCTGAAGCCTCCCGGCCCCATCCACGTCCAGCTGCCTCGGCAGAAGCCTGGGAAAAAACTCTACCACCGTCACCTTTTTACCAAGCCTGCGAAGGGCATTGCCGGCCTCTAAACCCAGCAGGCCACCCCCGATGAGGACAACGTCCTCCACATCCCCCGCCCAGGACGAAATGTCCCGGGCATCCTGGAGAGAACGAAGGGCGAAGACCCCCTTCCTATCTGATCCCTTTATGGGCGGAATAAAGGAATGGCTTCCGGTAGCCAGCAAAAGCCTGTCATAACCGATTCTCTCATTGTCTGTGGTGAAAAGGATCTTTTCCCCGGGGACTGCTCCCGAGACGCGCGTGTTGAGCTTCAGGGTGATGTTATGCCCCCGATACCACTCATCCCCCTTGCCAATCAACTCTTCTTCCGTCATATCGCCCGACAGGTACTCGTTCAGTCGAATTCTATAGTAAAACGGCACATCCTCCTCGGTTACAATGGTGATGCTGCCCTCTTTGTCCTGTTTTCGAATATTTTCCGCTGCAGTGGTTCCCGCAATCCCGTTTCCCACAACCACATAATTCGTCATGTTGTCCCCTCCCTGTGCTCCCGGGCCGACCGTTCACGAAATCCGTTCAGCAGGGATCCGATTCATTGTTTGTATTCCCGTCTAACGCCATCCACTCTCACGAATTTTCCGGCGATTCCCTGACCAGACTGAAAACCCGGACTTCTTCTTTCACGTTCTTGAACCGGCTCAAACCCCTGTCGCAAAGTGCAAGCTTTCCCCTGATCCTCCGGGCTGTTTCAGGACCCACGAGAATATCCCCATCGTAGATGGGGACGGCAATATCACAGGGAACCGGATCCGCTTTTCCTTTAATGGGATGGTCGCCTTTGCTTCATCACGAATAATTTCAAGGATATCCCCTATGTTCAGTGAGGAAGTGACCTTTTTAGCAACACGGGAAAGATTTTCAAAACGTCTTTTATACATAACAATCCAACTTACAGGTCAAATTCCGCCACGAGAAAGGTGTGATCGGAAGGCTTTGAAAGTGCCCTGGCCCACATATCGACCCAGGCCGTTCGAGATTTCTTTGCAAGCGGCGCCGTGGCAAGGACATAATCGATACGCCACCCCAGATTTCGTTTGAAACCGTTTGGAATCCTGTAATCCCAGAAAGTGTAATGGTTCCCCTCCGGAAAATGTCTCCGGAAAACGTCCTCGAGTCCCCAATGGAAAAATTCTTTCATCAAGGCCTGCTCATCTGCATGAAAACCGACCCCGCCTCTGAGGGTTTCAGGATCATACACATCCCTGTCCTCCATGGCCACATTAAAATCACCGGCCACAATGAGCAAATCATTAGGGGTGTAGTGACCGACAATGTATTCCAGGAGGGCCTTGAGCCATTTCAGTTTATACTGGAATTTTTCAGAGCCCACTTGAAAACCCTGGGGAACGTACACATTGACGACAGAAATTCCCTCTATATCCACACGGATAAACCGGGCCTGGTCATCCCCTTCGGAGAAAAGATCAAGTCGAACATCTTCAGGGGGAGATTTACTCAGGATGGCGACCCCATTGTACGATTTCTGACCACGGAACGTCACATGGTATCCCACCTTTTCAAGAGGTTCAACAGGGAAATCCTTGTCCTGGACTTTGGTCTCCTGAAGGCACAGGATATCAGGGGTTTCCTTCTCAAGCCACTCTAAAAGAATAGGAAGCCTGGTACGAACGGAGTTTGTGTTAAAGGTCGCAAATTTCATTCCGGTATTTCTCCTGGAAGGCCGGTCCTGTCTTTGAGAAATCTGACCCCCATAAGAACGGGTGTAATTCATGGCTGTTGGTTAACGGCAGCGATTCG
Source organism: Deltaproteobacteria bacterium (assembly GCA_013349725.1). Next base: position 8,207 of record DUZB01000363.1, read on the forward strand.
TTCCTTATCACCGGGATTTGAGGATCAGGTTTCAGGTGTCAGGTGTCAGGAGAGAGGAACGTAAGGACAGAAACCCAACCTGAACACTGACACCTGACACCTGGATAAATTTAAG
>DUZB01000113.1 GCA_013349725.1 Deltaproteobacteria bacterium
CCCCCGTCATTCCGGCATGCTTTTAGCCGGAATCCACGTCGGCGCATCTCTGGATTCCGGCTAAAAGCATGCCGGAATGACGAAAGTGTAAACTGCCAAATGAAGGATGCCAAGATATGCTTTGTTTTTATTCTCCAGCTTGGGAAAACATTATCCGCACCGTTTTGCCCGTCAGGTTACATCGCTGCCTTTCCAGTGGACCGTGGCAGCGTTAGCATTTGAATTTTTACGATAAAATCCTGGAAGGTTCTATGGAAAAGACAGCTTTGATTTTAGGTGTTTCCGGTCAGGATGGATCTTACCTGGCCCGCTTTCTTCTAAAAAAGGGATACAGGGTCGTGGGTTGTTCAAGAGACGCCCAGATATCCCGTTTTTCAAACCTGGCCCGGTTGAATATTCGGGAGCAGGTGGAGTTCCAATCGGTTTCGTTAAACGATTTCAGGAGTGTGCTTCAGGTGCTCAAGAAAATCCAGCCGGATGAGGTGTATAACCTGGCCGGCCAGAGTTCGGTCGGGCTTTCTTTTGAACAGCCGGTTGAGTCCTTTGAAAGCATCAGTGTTGGGACACTGAATCTCCTTGAAGCCATCCGGTTTCTCGAAGTCCCCATAAGACTCTATAATGCCGGGTCCAGCGAATGTTTCGGCAACACCGGGGATCAGCCCGCCGATGAACGGACACCTTTTCGCCCCCGAAGCCCCTATGCCGTAGCCAAGGCGGCCGCCTTCTGGCAGCTGGATAACTACCGAGAGGCCTATGGGCTTTTTGCCTGCTCGGGCCTTTTGTTCAACCACGAATCCCCACTCAGACCGAGCAGATTCGTGACCCGTAAAATTGTCGATGCCGTTTGCCGCATTGCAAAAGGTTCCCGGGAAAAGCTGGAGTTAGGGAACGTGGCTGTAGAAAGGGATTGGGGCTGGGCCCCCGAATACGTAGAGGCCATGTGGCTTATGCTTCAGCAGGATGTTCCCGAAGACTTTATTGTCGCAACGGGAGAGAGCAATACGCTGGAAAATTTCGTAAGCGAGGCCTTTGGGGCGGCTGATCTTGACTGGCGGGCCCATGTGCTGTCGAACCCGCGGCTTTTACGGCCGACGGACATCATGACAATCAGGGCGAACCCCCATAAAGCGATGAAAAAGCTGAAATGGAGCGCCCGATACCGTATGGGCGATGTAGTCAGAATGATGGTGGAAGACGGGATGGACTACACCCCCGTCTGAAACCCCTATTCTGCTTCGGCTTTCTTTTGTTGACCTGCTGCGCCCTCTCGATTACATTAGCTGGCGCCCACATTTCCTGCAGTGGAATGAATGGATGGATGGATGGAACCCGGCTTCCGGTAAAGCACGTTCAATATGGATCCGGGCATTACCTTTCTGCTTTTCCTTTTAGCTATTTGGAGGATCTTTTCGCTGTGGAAACTCCCTACTGGAATCCCTACCTGGAAACTTTGGCGCCGGAGGCGCTCAGAGACATTCAACTGCGAAAATTTCGGAACATGGTCGCCTGGGCCTACGATCGTTCCCCCTATTACCGGGGGCTTTATCAAGAGGCGGGTCTTGAGCCGGGGGATATACGATCTTGGGACGATATCTCGAAAGTCCCTAAAATGGACAAGACCCGACTCAAAGAGGGGCAGGAGGGCGACCCCTTCCCCTACGGCCGGCTGCTGTGTCAGCCCATTGAGGAAGTGGCGGAATTTCGACAGACATCGGGAACCACCGGTAAACCCGTTTACCAGGCGGATTCGTGGGCAGACTGGGAATGGTGGTCCGAATCCTGGTGCTACATCCTCTGGTCCCAGGGATACCGCGCGAGGGATCGGGTCTTTTTCCCTTTTGGATACAACGTGTTCGTGGCTTTCTGGGCCGCCCATTACGCGGCGGAAAGGCTGGGCTGTGAGGTGGTGCCGGGAGGGGTCCTGGACACGGCGGCGCGCGTCCTCAAAATGCAGGAGCTGAAAACAACCGCCATGATGGGAACTCCCACTTATCTCCTCAATATGGCGGATGTGGCCCGGAACCGTCTGGGAATATCCCCCGAAAACCTGCCCATTGAGCGGATCACCTGTGCCGGGGAGCCGGGGGCGTCCATCCCGGCCACCAAAAAGAGATTGGAAGATGCCTGGGGCGCAAAGGTATTTGACCATGCCGGCGCCACCGAGATCGGAGCCTGGAGCTACGAATGCCTGGAGCAGCCGGGAGGCCTCCACGTGAATGAAGGGCTGTTTCTGGTGGAAATTGAAGAGGTGGACACCGGGGCCCTGATTACGGCGCCAGGCCGGAAGGGAAAGATGATCATCACCGCCTTTGACCGTTTTGCCCAACCCTGCATCCGTTTTGATTCCAAAGATATCATTGAGTGGCAGAACGAGTTCTGCCCCTGTGGCCGAACCTATAGACTGATCAAAGGCGGCGTCCAGGGACGGTCTGATGATATCACCAAGGTCAAGGGAGTGCTTCTTTCCCCTTCGGCCATTGAGGAGGTCGTTCGCGGGTTTTCCGAACTTTCCAGTGAATATGAAGCGACGGTGGAGCGAATCGGAGACAATGAAAAAATTACCTTGAAAATCGAACTGGTTCCAGGCGCCGAGCCGCAAGAAAAAGACATCCTGGCCCGTTTATCCAATGCCCTCCGGTTAAACACCAATCTGGGCTATGCCATCGAGGTCCATCCGCTGGGCTCCCTTCCCCGGTACGAAGTGAAGGCCAGGAGATTCAAGGATTTACGGAAGATTCATTGAGAAGAGGAACAGACCATGGAAACAGAAAGATTAGACGAGATACGAGAAAGTGTGGAGAATCTTACGAGGGCCGCTGAAGCTCTTTTGATCCAGGCAGACGGTTTCCCGTCTCTTCAGCAAAATACCAAGAGAATAAACGCCTGTATACGAATGATGCAGATCGCCCTGGGGCAGGTAACCATGACGCCGGAAAGGCATTCTTGAGCTAACCTGATCCAGGTGGGGGATGAACACGAGCTGTTCAGACTGTAATGGATTCATCTCCTGGATGATTATTTTCGATTTGCACATGTGAAAAGGACCTGAGTCAAATAGATCTTGCCGACGTACTCCTCTTGACCATTTTTCTATCTCGTAGTAAAGAATCCTTCCAGGATGTCTGAAAAGACAATATAGAACATATCTAAAAGGTAGGAGGAAAAGATGCTGAAACTTGGAGAGAAGGGCGCCATCATCCAGAGAGACAAAGAGACCTATGCCATTGCACCGCATATCCCATGCGGGGTAGTGACCCCCGAGCTTCTTCGGAAGCTGGCGGATGTGGCGGAGAAATACCATGCCAAAGCCTTGAAGATTACCGGCGCAACGCGCATTGCGCTCGTCGGCATCAAGGAGGAGGACATCGATTCGGTCTGGGAAGACCTTGGGATGAAACCGGGCGCGGCAGTTGGTCTCTGCGTGCGAAGTGTTCGAGCCTGTCCCGGGAACACCTTCTGCAAGATCGGTCAGCAGGATGCCCTGGGCATGGGGATGAAGCTGGATGAGATCTATCACGGCCTGGAACTGCCGGGAAAATTCAAAATGGCGGTGTCGGGCTGCAATCTGAACTGCGCTGAGGGCTGGGTTCGCGATGTGGGTCTTTACGGAAAGGCCAAGGGGTGGACCCTGACGATCGGAGGAAATGTAGGGACGGCGCCTCGAATCGGCCAGGAGCTCTTGAGTGATCTGGACGATGAACAGGCCCTGGCAGGCGTGGAAAAAGTGGTGGAATATTACAGGGAAAATGCAAAAAAGGGTGAGCGCCTCGGAAAAATGATTGATCGTATCGGCTTTGATGCCGTCAAAGAGGCCCTGTCCTGAAATAGGCACTGAAGATATTCGCATCCACTTGAAAATAAAAAAGGACTTATGGTCTTTTCCCCATAAGTCCTTATGTTATTGGTGGGCCTGGAAGGGCTCGAACCTTCGACCAATTGATTAAGAGTCTTTTTTTTCTCACTTCCCTCAAACTCCTAAAACATCATTTCACGCTTGACATATCAATTAGTTAACTCTAAACTACCTTCCTGTAGCATCCTTGAAAAACCTTCAGTTTCAGCTACCAAAGCGTACCAGGAGCGTACCAAACTTTCACAGGAGATCGGACCATGGGAAAGATGGAATGGCAAAGAATAGGTAAAGGCCTTGAGTGTCGGAATCATCCAACAAGAAAACATGGTGTCAAATTTGATCGGTATTTCCGTGGGCGGTACAAAGTCAATAAGAAGGAAACAACGGTTTCTTTCGGTTGGGAATCTGAAAGGTTTTGAAAAGCGTCCCTTTAAAGGGGTGCTTGGGGTGGGTTTGACATATGTTATCAGGCATTCCCCACACCAGTGGGGATGAATTGCCATGATCGTCAGTCCCGTTATCGGGGGATTTTTTGATGTTTCCAGACTGATATGACCTTTTGAGGCTTTTGAGTATGTTGAGTATAGAGGTGGAAAAGTAAAAAATATCTTTTGTGGGGTACTGATATTTTTTTTTCGAGCTGCGAAAATCTTCCTGAAAAAAACATCCAGATTTATTTTTTTTGATTGCAGAGAACGGACCCCATGAAACCCCCCATTTACCTTGTGTGGGTGGGAAATACGGTGGGAATTTTATTTTTCACCCAACAAAAAAAGGCCACGCTTTCAACGTAACCCCTTGATTTAACGATGGCGGGCGATGCGCGATTCGAACGCGCGACTTCTGGTTCCGGAGACCAGCACTCTATCCACTGAGCTAATCGCCCCATGCGTTTTTTCTTATACCATGCTTTTTTCGGACGGTCAAGAACTCCCTTGCCTTGTGCATCTGTGAAGCAGGGGATTATTCATACCAGTTTTTCAATCTTTTCCAGGCCAGTTCCTTAAGTTTTTTCACGAAATTGGGAGAGCTTTCTTGAATATCTTTAATATTCCATTCAAGAAGTTCCGTCGGGCCCACGACTTTCACAGTCACCGTTCTCTTGCCCTGCCGGCTGATAATGCCGACTTCGCCAATCACTTCCCCTACTCTCATTTCCGCAACAACAAAACCATTTTCCGCAACGGCCTCTACCTTTCCGGAAGCAATCAGGGCAAAGACACCCGCTGCCTTGTCTCCTTTGGAATAAATGGTTTCCCCGTCAAGAAAACTCCTGGGTCTGGCGCTCATCATCAGCCCACCAAGATCATTCTGCTCCAGACCCGAAAAAAGTTCACAATTCAACATGGCGGTTCGCATTACATCAATATCCATATTTTCCTCCTTCACGGCAATGCATCGAATGAAATATCAGAGATCATACCCGCACTTTTTCAAGGCTGCCACACCTCCCTGAAGGTTAAACGTATTATGAAAACCCAATTCATCCAGGGTGATCTGGGCCTCGTATGAACGCGCCCCCGTATTGCAGATCAAGACCATCCGCTTATCTTCCGGGACCTCCCCTACACGCCTTCTGAGCTCATCCTGTGGAATACTCTTCCAGTTTTCCGAATATTTATTCACATAATATTCTGCATTCCCCCAACCGCGACAATCCAGGAAAAGGGTATCCCCTGCCTCCCTGTTTTCCCACCAGTCTGCAAACTGATCCGTATCGATGACCCTGTTTTTCCCGGCAAGGATATTCTCGGCCGTATTGCCCAGGACATTAACAACATCCATGGCCGCAGAGAACGGGGGGGAGTACGGAAATTCCAGGTTGCTGATATCGGCCGCGAAAGGCCCGTATTTGAGTATGGCTGCAATGGCGCCGACCCTGGCGAACATCCCGCTTTCGAGGCCTCCCAGGCCATGAATCCCCAGGACTTTTCCCGTACTTTTTTCAGCAACAAGTTCCAGGTAAACAAGATCTTTCTCCGGATAGAAATGGGAACGGTCAAATTGCACCACAAAAACGCTGAAGGGGTCAAGCCCCTCTGTAATGGCTTTTTCCATGCTCAGACCGGCGCTTGCAATGGACAACTCGAAAAGCTTAATGGCAAAAGTGCCCACGGCCCCTTCGAAAACGGCATTTCCTCCGGCCAGGTTGGAACCGATCACACGTCCTTCTCTGTTGGCAAGAGAACCGGAAGGGAAGTAAGCCCCCCTGCCTGTCAGAAGGTGCTTAATCTCCACACAGTCCCCCCCCGCATAAATGTTCGGGTCAGAGGTTTCGAGCCTCTCATTGACTTTTATTCCCCCCCGTGAGGACAGCTCAAGACCGGCTTCCCCTGCCAACTCCCCATTGGGGACAACGCCTACAGCCATAATCACCATATCGGCATCCAAAGTGCTGCCTTTCATCACCACTCGCTCTACCTTTTCGGCGCCTTCAATCCTCACGGCTTCTTCGGCCGAATAGATCGATACGCCGTTTTCCTCCAGATGATGTCGGACCATCCTTGCTATTCCCGGACTGACCACACCGGGCAGCACCTGGTCGGCCACTTCTATTACGGAGGTTTCAACCCCCCAAAGATCAGCCAGTGCCTCTGCCATTTCAAGACCTATGGCGCCCGCCCCTATGACTACAGCCTTATTCACCCGGCCTTCCGCAACCTCCGCCTTTATAGCCTCCGCATCGTGAAGGTTGGAAACGGTAAAAACGCCCGGAAGCTCTGCTCCAGGAATCGAAAGTCTTCTCGGCCTGCTCCCGGTAGCCAGAACTAGTTTGTCATAGGGAAGGATCTGCTCCTTTCCATCTACCACATTCCTGACCAGAACCTTTTTCCCGAGTCGATCAATGGAAACGGCACGGGTATTGGTCAACACTTCGATGCCTTTGGCATCCTGGAAAAATTTTTTGTCTCGAAGCATGTGGAAACTGGTGGATTGGAGCTGGCCGATATCGCTGACATCCCCGGATACAAAATAGGGGATGCCACATCCCCCATAAGAGATCAGATCGGTCTGATCCACCATGACGACATTTGCTTCCGGTTTCAACCTTTTCAGGCGACAGGCAGCCTTTGGCCCCAGGGCTACGGCGCCGATAATAACAATATTCTCAGACATAAAGAATAAACTCCTTCATCACAATCCTACCAAACAATCCCGCTAACGCTGGAAAATGAGATTGCTTTCTTTTTTTAAATCCAAAATCGTGTCTGAACAACCTTTCCATTCAGACATCATATATACTCCATGGTTGTACGTTTTTTCAATGATTTAAAAAATCCGTCTGCAATTTCTGGATAGACCTGCTTTACATCCTGTAAAATTTTCGGACATGCAGTCGGCAAAGTCGAAAATCGTACATTATCCGCTTTTTTTGCACTATTAAGAAATATTTGAAATAAAATCAATCTCTTATTAAAAGCCAAAACGACTGGAGAGGCGCACGTTAAAAGTGTTTGTGAGGATCACTCGCGGCGTTCCTGTTTTTTGCGCTCGATCTTCAATAATAAATTTATAGCTAATATCAATATGTTATATTATTATGGCCTGTCGTTTATCATTTTGGCACAGGCTTTGCTTTATGCTAAGAACAGAAATAAACTGTTCAGATGTGAAGGGCTGTTTTCAATCAACCTATCACCCGATCATCCGATTGATAAAATGGAGGTGTCACCATGCTGGTAAGAAACTGGATGAGTAAACCGGTCATAACCATCGACAGCAGCGATTCGATGCAGGAAGCCATGAAACTCTTAAAACAACACCATATTCCCATGCTTCCTGTCATGAAAAATGGAAAGCTTGTAGGAATTGTGACTGACAGNGATCTGAAAAGAGCGTCTGCATCGGATGCTACGACTCTCGAAGTACATGAACTGCTCTTTCTCATTTCAAAAATCAAGGTAAAGGATATCATGACAAAGGATCCTGTCACCATACCTGTCGATTTTACGGTTGAAGAGGCGACAGAGATCCTGTTGAAGAACAAGATCTCGGGGGCGCCGGTGGTGGATGAGAAAGGACAGATCGTTGGGGCTATTACAAAAGGCGACCTTTTCCGTGTCCTGATCTCTCTCACTGGTGTTGGAAAGAAGGGTATTCAGTTCGCCTTTCAGATTGAAGACCGTCCAGGTTCCATAAAAGACCTCGCAGATGTCATTCGGAAATATGGGGGCCGGATGGTCAGCATCTTGAGCTCCTATGAAAACGTGCCCGATGGATATCGCAAAGTCTTCATCAGGATGTACGGAGTCGAACGAGAAAAACTTCGTGAACTTGAAGAAGAACTCAAACAAAAAGCCACCCTGCTTTATGTNGTGGACCATCGTGAAAACAGGCGGGANATATTTTAGGGCGGCATAGCCGCGGTTTTGAGTTTGGGGGCTTGGTTCTAACGTGGTCCATTAGATTTATTTTCTTACTCATAATCTTACTCGTAATCTTAATCGGGCAGCTCTAAAATAGG
>DUZB01000177.1 GCA_013349725.1 Deltaproteobacteria bacterium
CATCCATGAGTGCCCGGGACAGCCTCCAGACCCTTTCGGCAAATTCGGAATAGTTCATCCTGGTATCCCGGCACACGACCGCCTCTTTATGGGGGTACAGGCGCAGTGCTTTAGGAAGAATTTCGTTGAGTCGCATGGGCATGGCTCCTGTAGTTGGTTTCGTCGTTAAAAAGGTATTCACTCGCCGGAGAATATAGGGAATCTGGTCTCTTTTGGCAAGGGATAATCAGGGTTGAACAGGAGATTGCCGTGATGGTTTTAGACGTTTTTTTATCCATGCCGCCTGATCTGGAGATGAAAGGATGGGACAGGTTATAGCCATAGTCAGTCAAAAAGGGGGGGTAGGAAAGACAACCACGGCTGTCAATCTTGCTGCTGCCCTGGCTGCTGTTGAAAAACGGGTGCTTCTTGTTGATATGGATCCCCAGGGGAACGCCACTTCAGGACTTGGCATTTTCAAAGCGGGATTGAAGAAAAGCATTTATAATGGGGTGGTCGGAGGTGCGCCATGCCGTGAAATTGTCGTCCATACGCCTCTCAAGTTTCTCCAGGCAATCCCCGCCCGGGCCGACCTTTTTCGGGCTGAAACGGAACTGAAATCAAGGAGCAACAAAGAGAAATGCCTTTTGAATTTTCTAAACCCCATGAATGAAGACTATGATTACATTATCGTTGATTCACCCCCCTCTCTCGGCATCCTCACTTTCAACGTGCTGACGGCCGCTGATTTTCTCGTAATTCCGCTTCAATGCGAATATTATGCCTTTGATGCTGTTTCCCAGATGATGGATGTGGTTGCCATTGTCCAAAGGAAACTGAATCCCGGCCTTCAGATTGAGGGAGTCCTGCTGACCCTATTTGATCCACAGGAGAACGTTTGCCTGGCCATACGGGAATCCGCCAGAGAGAAGTTCGGAGATCTTCTCTTTAAAACCGTTATCCCGAACAGAAGCGAATTTAAAGATGCCCCGTCAAAAGGGATTCCCGTGTTACTTCAGAGCCTCATATCCCCCGGATCTGTCAGTTATTTTGCCCTGGCAAGGGAGATCCTGAAACACCTGCCAGGAACGCCGGAATAACCATTCAAGGCTTTGGTTTGAAAATTGTTAAGGAGGACTCTGATGAAAATTGCAAATTCCGAGATCATAAAGAAAAGAGAGCAGGAATGGTTTGGGGCTATTGCGGCCAATCTGGACTGGGAAGCCATCAGGCAGGTACTGAGAGATAAGCACGGTTTGAGCATCGGAGACGATGTGAAATACCGGCGTGCGGGGATTGACGTCAAAGAAAACAGGATACTGTATTCAATTGATTTTGATGTGAATATCACGTTATCCATCCAGTTGGACAGGGATGGAGAACTGATCGGAGTAAGGAGTTCCCGCTTGGAAGACCCTGTGATGCAAAACGTGGAAAAAGAGGGTCACCAGGAATCCCAAGTTGAGGGGATCAGTACATCAGACATTGAAATGGATGATCCGGAAGAATCCGGTGGTGTTGAAAAAGAGCTCCCTGAAATGGAGGAGGATGAAGCAGCCCCGGATGAATCAGAGGGAGGATATGAGGATGTTTTGATGGAATTCGGTTCAGGTTCGTCGGGCAAACCTGATAATGATCGAGACCGTTCTTGATTCTGCTCGAAAATATAGGCATTAGAAAAAAAACTTTGGACGCAGATTTGCGCTGATTTTCAAGATTTTTCAATCTGAGAAAATCCGCGTCCCCCAAGAAAATGTCTCAATGGCTATAGTAAATGGTTCAAGAATCCCCGGCACAGGCTATTCTGTGCCGGGAAAATTGATCTGCCTTACGGTTTTTCGGTTAAAATGCCATGGATAGCGTCACTCCTCCAAAAAAGTGGGATGCGCTGCCGCTCAGTCCGATGTCCTTGCTGTAACCGCTGAGCATATTATCCGCCGCGTTGCCCAGGGGAAATGAATAGGCGATCATGGGGACCGCGCTAAAGTATTTCCAGAAGGGGATGGTCAGGCCTACGGAAACCAGACCGTTCTGGAAATTCCTGAATGCGCTGTTGGTCGGTTCCAGGGCATCATTGTATTCTACAATACCGACTCCGTCGGAATACTGATAGGCTATCGAACCTGCCAGGTCCAGGGTAATGTTTTTCGGCAGTTCAAAAGAGTGCGATATCCCCAGGTTGAGATACCATCCAGGGTATTCGTCCACGTCCCTGTAGATGGTCAGGGTGGGTGCAAGGATCACATCACCACCGATGCTCAGGTAAAACTCCTGGGTGTCCCTGGCTGCGTCGAGGGCGTAATAGATGTACCCCAAACCTACACCCACCGGCCCGAAACTATGATCATAGCCGACGGTGAAATCGGTTTCAGTCCATTTCGATTGCCCTTTATTGTCTCCCGCATAGGCATCGGTATCAAGATTTCCCCACACGTTGATACTGAAACCTTTGTAACTTGCCGTTACGGAAGGTTCTATAACCAGGCTGTCTTTGCTTAACTCGTATCCCCTCCAGATATATTGGCTCAGGAAGGACACGTCAGCAGAAACGCTTGGCCGGTCCGTGTCTTCTTCCACTTCTGCCACCTTTGTACCTTCTCCCGGGGGAAGGCCGGTTTGCTGTTCGGACAGGACTTTGATTGCTTCTTCTGCAAACGTTCTTACGGGTCCAAAAAACATTGCAAGGATCGTCAGGGTCATGCATATTTTCAACATTCCAGTTTTCATTTCTTTCCTCCATTTTTCACAGTGAATATAATCTTTGTCATTTATTCCTAACTGCTTGGCCATTTCCAAATTCCTGAATTCTGCCTGTTTCTACCTCTGGGTATAGGTGGAAATCTCAAAGTCGGGATAGGCATTTCCGCCGTGTTCCCCCAAATCCAGGCCTTCCGCTTCTTCCTGCGGGGTCACTCTCAGTCCTATCGTCTTGTCGATGACCTTGAACAGGATGAAAGCCGTAACGAATGTCCACACGAAGCACACGACGATCCCCAGCACCTGGACACCGATGATTTTCCCCGAGGTTCCTCCCATATTGAAAAGACCTGCTGCAAGAGTTCCCCATGCACCGTTTACCCCGTGAACGGAGACCGCGCCGACGGGATCATCAACCTTGATTCGATCAAGGAAGACGACCGAGAAAACCACAATGATTCCAGCGATCGCCCCGATGATCACAGCACTCAAAGGCGTCACATTGGCACATCCGGCGGTGATAGCGACAAGACCTGCAAGCGCCCCGTTCAGGCTCATGCCTGCGTCCGGTTTACCGAAACGTATCCACGAGGTGAACATGGCTAAGATGGAGCCGGCCGCGGCTGCCAGGTTAGTGTTGACAAAAATCATGGCGATGTCCTTGTTTGCCGTAGTTGTGGAACCGGGATTGAAACCGAACCAACCCAGCCAAAGAATGAAGACTCCTAATGCCGCCAGGGGAATATTGTGGCCCAGGATCGGTTTAATGCCCCCCTCCTTCGTGTATTTGCCCAATCGAGGACCCAGGACAATGGCTCCTGCTAAAGCCGCCCATCCCCCCACGGAGTGCACAACCGTGGAGCCGGCAAAATCTATAAAGCCTAACTTTTCCAGCCAGCCGCCCCCGTTAAAGAGGCCTCCCCAGGCCCAACTCCCGAAGATGGGATAGATCAAGCCGCTGATAAAAATGCTGTACACCAAATATCCCGAGAACTTAGTCCTCTCCGCCATGGCGCCCGATACGATGGTAGCGGCCGTGGCGGCAAAAACCACCTGAAACATCCAGAATGCCAGAACCCATGGATCTCCACCCACCTTAAAGTCGCTCAGGAAGAATCCCGAGGTTCCGATCCAGCCTGATTTAGAAATACCGAACATCAGGCCAAATCCCAATGCCCAGTAGGCCAGGGAGCCCATGGAAAAATCCATCAGGTTTTTCATCATGATATTGATGGCGTTCTTGGCTCGAGTAAACCCGGATTCCACGAGGGCAAAACCTGCCTGCATAAAAAACACCAGGGCCGCCGCCACGAGTGTCCATACGTAGTTTGCATTGGTTTGAACCAAATCAATGGCCTCTTTGTTGGTCAGCGCTGTGGGAGGTTCATCTCCCGCTGTTGCAATGGAAATGGTTGTAAGGATCATCAAAAAAAGCAACACGATTGTTTTCATTGTCTCTCTCCTTCCGTAGGTTTGCCGACCATTAAATGGCGTCTTTCCCGGTTTCGCCGGTCCGAATGCGAATGACTTCCTCAATGGGCATAACGAATATTTTGCCGTCGCCAATTGCCCCGGTTTTAGCCCTGTCCTGTATGACGGCCAATGCTTCGACTGCCATGGCCGCATCAATAACCAGTTCAATCTTTACTTTGGGCACGAAATCCACTTGGTATTCAGCGCCCCGGTAAATCTCCTTGTGTCCCCTCTGTCGTCCAAATCCTTTTACTTCACTGACGGTGATGCCCTTTATGCCGATGGAAGTGAGGCCGTCTTTTACGTCATCCAGCTTAAAGGGTTTGATGATTGCCTCAATCTTTTTCATGACAGCTCTCCAATTAAAATGTTTATCTGCTTATCTGTTTTACTGGATACATGGTTCACTCTAATGGCAAAGAGCATGCCAGAAACTTCTTTTTGAGAAACTTCCAATTTATCATTTTGAAATTACTACCTATTTAAGTGGAAAGAGGCATGAATGGGATATCGAGATGGCACTTCTTTTTTGTATTGTATGAATAAAAATGTTACATAATTGCATTATATGTGGCTTGATATTTCGAATATGGAGTTTTTTTTCTGATTCGTCTCGTAGGAGGGTGCCCTAATTTTCGAGGGTTCTACATTTTGAAAATACAGTTCCCTCTCCCCTGGTGGGAGAGGGTTGGGGTGAGGGAAAGTGGGTTTCTGGCGGGAACGCTGATCAATGCCGCTTTGACGCCCTACATTGTGTATGTTTAAATCGCCAATCCGAATTGTTAGAGTTCCACCGAATCGAGAAGTTCGGTGAACAAGACATTAAGATTGATGACTCCTACGATTTTTTTTCCGTCATAGATAATCTGTTGTCGCACATCTTCCTTGAACATGACATAAATGGCCTGGGTCAGTTTGTCGTCCAACTGGAGAACCGATTTGCGAATCGGTTTCATGATGTCGCCGACCATTTTGTGGGACTCCTGTTTGACCAGTTCTGAAAACGGGTTGTGAAGCCAGCTGAAATGTTCCTGGGAATCGCTGACCTGATCAAGAACCTCCAACGATCGCGATGACAGCATGGCGTGGTAGGCCTTTGAAAGTTCGGGCGCTTTTGCAGGTTCAGGGACCAACCCCCTGACAAGATCGTACATGGACAGTTTTCCTGCAATATTTCCATCTGCGAATTTAACAAAAAGGGTCTTATGAAACGTGTCTGAACTGCTGCTTGAACGTTCCCAGTTTTTTTTCTGAATATGTAGCACATCTCCCAATTTCGCATTAATATCCACTTTGTTGTATTCTTCAAAAGGGATCATAATATCTTTTACAGTTTTTTCTTTGGCCATTTTGATACCTCTCCTTTATTGAATTCTCTTGACCTATCGGCAATTTAACGAGAAAAGCCCAGATTAAGATTGGTTTTTTGTATGATGGTTCACCCCATGTTTCCCTCTTTTCATGGGCAAAACCTGAAATGAGTCCTACGAACAGGGCATTTTACCATTTACCTGAGCAATCTTTCATTATAATATTTACTTTAGAATCTCAAGGATTTTATTTGTCCTGAGTGCCCTTGCTATGATATCTTATTCGTAACGGAGGGTATGGAAAAAATAACAGAAATGAACCATGTTTCGATGGTTGTGCAATTTTTTTGTGGGCTGTTTGACTGGATAGAGGATGGTTTTGAAAAGAAATATAAACAACAACCATAATGAGGGGGCAGCAATGAATCGGAAGGCAGTTTGGAAGATGTTGTTTCTGTGTGTATTGGCCGGTCTGGCTGTTATCGGTTGGCAAATGGCGACGGTTGAAGCGGTAACGGATAAGGTTGCGGGAATTTCATCAGGCGACATCGAACAAAAGGCAGGTTCAAGAAACCTTAATGTTATCCTGTTGAATAACCAGGAGTATAAAAAGAAACGAAAAGGGCCGGTCGAATTTACCCACAAGAAACATGCATACGACTACAGGCTTTTCTGTTGGGATTGCCACCACGACTACAAAGATGGGCAGAATATCTGGGTTCCGTGGGGAGAGACGAAGGAATGCAGTCAATGCCACGATCCAAAGAAGAAGGAACCAAACAAGATCATGCTTCAGAAGGCGTTTCATTTCGAATGCAAAGGTTGCCACAAGCAAATGGAGAAAATTGGGAGAAAAGCCGGAGCTTATGATAAATGTGGGGGCTGCCACATGAAGAAAGAAACAAAGTAAATTCCAATGTATGAAAGACTCTTGACTTTTCTATAATTCTAAAATAGTATATCAAATACAAGTACTTCAGGTGTTCGCATATAGAACTCAATAGGGAACACCGTGCAAATCGGTGACAGACCCTCTGCTGTAATCGGGGACAAACGCTGCATAACGCCACTGTGGGGCTTCAGGCCCAATGGGAAGGCGCAGTCAGTAGGTTAATCCGAAAGTCAGAAGACCTGCCTGAAGTCAGGGCGCAACCTTAGCAGGGAGCAAGATTGCGCACATGATTTTGGGATAAAAAAGGGAAATCCCCTGATCGATAAATTTCGGTCCGGGGATTTTTTTTGGACCGATTTCCTGAAGGAGAGAGTAATCCTTTCTCCTTGCGTATTCTCCCCATTTATCTTTCACGTCTTTAAAACATTATTAAGGAGGGAATCCATGGAAACGTGTACAAAATCGGTTTTTCAACAAACGAAAAAGACGGGACTTTTTCTGACAGTTCTTATCTCTGCATGCCTTCTGCTCTATGTTGGTCCGGCGCCTGCGGCTTCCATACAGACCGGGGTGGTTGCCAATGTGGCGCCGGACTGGAGCAGCAGCGCTATTTCAACCATTTCAGTAGATCCGGAAGGGGGGCCGAGAAAGGTCCTCAACAATCAGTTGCCATCTGCTACTTCAGACATCAGTGTGAAAGCCTATGGGGCATATTATTACAGATTGGGCAAGTTTCAGGCGGACAATATCACCAAGGTTCATGTGAATGCACCAGACTCCCCCATCTGGCAGTATACGACCAATGGCTCCGGGGAATCGGACAGCAACCCCTACGATCTGGTATTTGTCAGCTCCACAAAGGCCTATCTTTTGCGATACGGCGCCACCAAGGCCTGGATCGTGAACCCTTCGACCGGGCCAGAGGGGCCACTCAAGATTGGAGAACTGGACCTCAGTTCCTACGCCATTGCTGCGGATGACGTACCCGAGATGGCAAAAGGTGTGATTGCCAACGGTAAGCTTTTTATCATCCTGCAACGCCTGGACGATATGCTCTGCCCTTCAAATACGGCCTATGTAGCGGTTTTTGATGTGGCGACCAATACGGAAATCGATACGGGAAAGGACGAAGGGGGCAAAAAGGGGATTCCTTTGCCCATTAGGAATCCACTTTCCATTCAGTACCTTCCAGAGAACAACAGGATATACGTACAGGGGATGGGAAGCTTCCCTAATATCTGCGATCCCAAATATGAGTATACAGGCGGGATCGTGAGCCTCGATCCACAAACCTATGCCGTCAACATGGTTTTGGACGACGGGGATGCCGGGGCGTACCCGTACGGGATGATTTCCGGCATGCTCATGGTTTCTTCCACCAAAGGGTATTTTGTGGGGTACGACGACTGGGAAGATAATACCGTTTACCAGTTCAATCCGGCTACGGGCACGGTGGATGGTGCGCTCAAGAACTTCCAAAACATTAGTATNGCGGGGATGGAAACGGGAATTTATCTCGACAAGAACCAAATGATGTGGGTGTGCAATCAGACGGACAGTGCCGTGGATATTGTGAACACGGCCGATAACACCTTGAATGAGCGTGTGGATACGATGAATCCTCAGGTCGTGGCCTTCTGCACCATCGGAGCGCCGCTGGCGCCGACCCTCGGTTCCACTATGGCCGGGGATACTACTGCTTTCCACTGGGATACGGCTTCCGGCGCGGATGGATACTATCTGTTGGGAGCAACGCCCCAATATGGCGGAATCTCCGCGATATATGACTGGGCAACCGGTACAATCGCCTCGGTAAGCCTGCCTGCCGGAATGGCACTGTACGTCGCCATCATCCCCTATAATGCCGAGGGAGCCGGGGATTCTTCCAATGTCGTTGGTGCCGGAAATTCCGGTCTGCTTCCGGCGCCGACTCTGAGTTCCACTATGGTTGGAAACATGGTT
>DUZB01000130.1 GCA_013349725.1 Deltaproteobacteria bacterium
ATCCCCGGGCCGGCAAACTGTTCGAGGGCCTATCGTGGCAAACCAGACGGTTCCGCAATCCGCTGCTGCTGGTCCTCTGGACGTGGGCGCCTCTCCCATTGGAGACATTCGCGACATTCGGGGCCCGCTTCACATCCCCGATCCTCTTGCCTGGCTTCCGTATTCGGCGGTGGGATTGGTTCTACTTTTAGCTTCGATATGGTTCTGGAAATGGTTCAGAAGGCAAAGAAACCAACGGGAAAAGCTGCCCTTTGAACTGGCGTTAGAGCAGTTAGAGAGGGCGAAGGCCTTCATGAAACCGGAGACCGCCCTAAGATTCTCAGTAATGGTTTCCGACGCGGTACGAAAGTATATCGACAACCGATTTAAAATAGAAGTGACCAGGCACACGACGGAGGAATTCATGAGGCGGGTGGCGGCCGAACCGTCGGGGGAAATAAAAGTATACGGGGATCTTCTGAACGGTTTTTTAGGGCATTGCGACCTGGCCAAATTCGCGCGCTATGCCCTCAGCGTAAAGCAGATGGAGGAGATGCTCCAGAGTGCCCTGCACTTTGTGGATGCCACGAGGCCCCGTCCGGAGGATCAGAAAGCCGGCCGGAAAGTGGAAGAGGGAGAACCGGCTGTGGACAAGGGGATGGCTCGAAAAGGACCTCCCCTGATGACGATGTGGTGGGGAAAGGGTTTGGGTTTCATTTCAAAAAAGACGGCTGTGCCGGCGGGTCCGGAGCAGCACACTGCCGTCGCAGCAGGAGGTAGATAATGTTCCATTTTGATCATCCCGAAGTGTTGTGGCTGCTGACGATCCTTCCCCTTCTTGCCCTTCTTAAAGGGAGAAGAGGAGCGGCGGCTTCCGTAAGGTATTCCACGGCTCAGACGGTCAAACTCCTGGCAGGATCAAGGAAATCCAGAGCGGGAAGATGGCTTGGAACTCTTCGAATGATTGCCTTGGGTTTTCTGGTAGTGGCCCTGGCGCGACCCCAGATTGTCCATGGAACATCCGAAGTGGAGGCCGGCGGCATCGATATCCTGCTTGCGCTGGACGTGTCGGGTTCCATGGAGGCCCTGGATTTTACCATCAAAGGAGAACCAGCAAACCGGGTAGCTGTGGTGAAAAAGGTCGTCTCCAGGTTCATCGATGAGAGACCCAATGACCGGATCGGTCTGGTGGCTTTTGCAGGAAGGCCTTATATGGTCAGCCCTCTGACACTGGACCATAACTGGCTGCAGCAGAGACTGGAGACTATCAGAACCGGTATGGTGGAAGATGGTACCGCCATCGGATCAGCGATCGCCGCCGGCGTGAATCGTCTGAGAGACCAGAAGGCAAAGAGCAAGATCGTTATTCTGCTGACGGACGGTATGAACAATGCAGGCAAAGTATCGCCCATTACGGCTTCCGAAGCCGCCGAAGCCCTCGGGATCAAGGTTTACACCATCGGCGCCGGTTCACGGGGCGAGGTCCCGGTTCCCGTAACCGACCAGTTCGGCAACCGTCGGATTGTTCGAGCCAGGGTGGACATTGATGAAGAAACCCTTGGAAAAGTGGCCCACATGACCGGCGCGCAGTATTATCGGGCAACGGATACGGATTCACTGGAAAAGATCTACGGGGAAATCAACAAGCTGGAGACTACCACCAGAAAAATTACGAAATTTGAACACCGAAACGAGATGTTCTCCTGGGCGGCTATCGCCGTACTCTTCTTCCTGGGGATGGAGTTGTTCATGGGGCAGACAAGATTTCGCAGGCTACCGTAGCGCGAATGCGGAATGCGGAATGCGGAATGGGGAAGACAGAGGAAGAAAGCCTGAAAGCTCAAAGTTGAAAGCGGAATACGGAATTTGGAAGACAGAGGACGTAATCAGAATCTGTGTAATCTGCGTAATCTGCGGATGAAACCTGAAAGGAAAGGAAAAAGAAAATGCAATTCGAATATGCAATCTGGTTGGTCGCAGGACTTGGCGCCTGCACGGTTTTAGGCTTTGCCTTTGCACATTTTCATAAGAAAGGGCAGGTCGCTCTTCAACAATTTGCGGCAGGTCGTCTGCTTGAGCAGTTGACTCAAAATGTTTCAATTAGGCGCAGGCAGATCAAGAGGGTTCTTATCCTGACGGCGGTGGCCGCTCTTTTTGTGGCCCTGGCCCGGCCGCAGGTTGGTTTTGAGTGGAAAGAAGTAAAAAGGAAAGGGATAGACATCCTCATGGCTGTGGATACATCCAAGAGCATGCTGGCGACCGACGTGAAACCAAATCGTCTGGAACGAAGCAAGCTGGGGATTATGGATTTTGTTTCGCGGCTCGAAGGAGATCGAGTGGGTCTTATTCCTTTTGCGGGAACGGCCTTTCTCATGTGCCCCCTGACGCTGGACTATGATGCCTTCAGGCAATCCCTGGAAGCCCTGGATACACAAATCATCCCACAGGGGGGAACCGACCTTGCCAGTGCTATCCGGGAAGCGGAATTTGCCTTTTCAAACGATGCCAACCACCGGATCCTGGTTCTTGTGACCGATGGCGAAGACCTGGAAGGAGAAGCCCTGTCCGCGGCAGAGGAGGCGGCCCGGAAAGGGTTGACCATTTATACAGTGGGTGTTGGGACGCCGGCCGGGGAGCTGATCCCGCTGCCGAAGAATGGAAAAGGGGTTGCTTTTGCAAAAGACGAGAAGGGTCAGGTGGTAAAATCTCGTTTGGACGAAAAGATGCTTCGAGAGATTGCCCAGGCAACGGGGGGACTGTATGAACCCCTGGG
This sequence comes from Deltaproteobacteria bacterium, assembly GCA_013349725.1. The sequence goes on from DUZB01000130.1 coordinate 2,753, forward strand.
CCGGCAGGCCGAGGGGCTGGACGCTATCTATCAGGAAAAATTGAGCCTCGTTCCGAAACAGGAACTGGCCGAAAGAAAGCAGAAAGTCCCTTTGGATCGGTTTGAATGGCCCCTGTTGGCGGCCTTCATCTTTCTCCTGTTGGAATTTGCCCTTTCAGACAGAAAAAGCCTTCGAAAAGGCATGCCCGTCATAAAGACCGCCCAAAGGCGTATCTTCAAGGGCGGTAAAGGCGCCCGGGCCGCTGCTTCGCTGGCCATTGTCTTCACCCTCTTTCTGAGCTTGAAAACCGCTGACGCCTCTCCCGGGAACGCCGAAAAAGCCTACTTTGAAGGCGACTATTCCCTGGCTGAAACCCAATACAGGGCGGAAGCCGCAAAAGCCCCGAAAGACCCTCAGCTTCAATTCAATCTGGGAACGGCATCCTACAAAGGCGGAAAATACGATGATGCCCTGAATGCCTTTCAGGCGACGTTGAATGTCCAGGAAATACCGCTTCAGAACAAGGCCTATTACAATATGGGGAACACTCTCTATCGGAAGGGACAGGGAACGGAAAAATCTGATCCGAAGGATACGATCCAGAAATGGGAGAGCTCCATTCAGGCCTATGAAGGGGCGTTGAAACTGGATCCGGAAGACCAGGATGCGGCTTTCAACCGGGATTTCGTAAAAAAGCGCCTGGATGAACTCAAGAAACAGCAAAAACAAGACCAGAAACAGGATAAAAAGGATTCCAACCAGTGCGAGAACAAAAACAAGGATCAGGACAAAGACAAGAAAAATCAGGACGGAAACAAAGGCAACCAGCAGGCAAAAAAACCGGATCAGGACCTGGCTGAATCGGGTTCGGAAAACGATCAGAAGGGAAAGGAGGACCAGAAACAGACCCGGGCGAATGCCGGGGACAAGGCTGAACCGAAAAAGGATTCCCCTCAAACCGGAAAGAGCGGGAACGTCTCTGCAAAAGAAGATAAGATCGAACCCCGGGATCCAAACGGGAAAACTCCTGCCCCTGCCAGGGCGGAAAGACGACGCAGACCGGGGCAGATGACCGAAGAACAGGCACAGAATCTGCTCGATTCCCTCAAGGGTGAAGATCAGGCCATGCCTGTGATGGCCGATGGAAAGGGCGCCGGCAAGGGAGTTAGGGAAAAGGAAAGGAGGGATTGGTAATGAAAAGCCTCGCGCGTATGACAATCAGGGCTTTGCGCTGGAAACCTGCCTGCCCGAAATGCCTTCACCGTGTATTCGCTGGCAGGCGGGCGGTTATAGCGGCGGCAACATTATTGCCTGCAGCGTGTGTCCTGTTTCTCTTTTCCGGGGGCGCACAGGGAAAGATCGACTCCGGCAATATTTCCGTTACCCTGGAACCAAAGCAGGTTCAATTGGGTGAAGGGGCTATTCTGGCCATTCAGGTCTCAGGAGAAGCGGCTGAGCAGCCCGTTGTTATGGGCGTTTCCGGGCTTCAGTTTTTTCCCCTGGGACAAAGCAGTGAATACCGCTCCATTAATGGTCGGGTGTCTGCTTCCACGTCTTATCTGTTTCAAATACAGGCTGAACATCCCGGGGAGTTCACTATCCCTCCCGTAAAAGTGACTATTAATGGTCGCGTCCGGAAGAGCGAATTTATGACCCTCAAGGTCGCCGACGGAGGCGGTCTCCATTCCCGTGGTGGGGCGTTGCCGCCTCCTGCCATGTCTCGGCAAGGATGGGGAAACACTGTTTCGCCATCAGACAGAGGAAACTCCATGGAAGAAACGGCCCCTGCATTCCTGAGAGTGATTCCCCGAAAGGCGCTTTCTTATGTGGGAGAGTTGGTCCCTATTGAAATCCGAGCCTATTTTCGGCAGGGGATGCAGGCAACACTGAATTCTCTTCCGGTGCTGAGCGGGAGCGCGTTTGCTTTTCAGGATCCGGACAAAAAACCGCAGCAGACCGAGGAGGTCGTTGACGGAATTGGGTATACGGTTCTCACCTGGTACGCTGCGGTTGCCGCCGTAAAAGAAGGCGAACATCGCGTTGACGCAGAATTGAACGCCACCATCCTGCTGCCGGAAAGAAGCAGGCGAAACAGGTCTCCTTTTGGCCGAGGCCTGTTTGATGATGACTTCTTTAACGGGGTTTTCGCAGGCGGAAGGGAGGAGCACGTTACGTTGAAAAATCCGAGACTGAAGATTCGAATCTTGCCCCTCCCGAAACTGGGAAAGCCAGAGAATTTCAGTGGCGCCGTGGGCCATTTTATGCTGTCGGCTTCTGCAACGCCGAAAAAAAGCATGGTAGGTGATCCTATTACCATCACCATGACCATCGAGGGCGCTGGAAATTTCGACCGGGTCTCCTCTCCATCCCTGGATATTTCCAAAGGGTGGAAGACTTACACTCCCACAACGTCTTTCAACGCGGAAGACAGCGCAGGATATGAAGGCAAAAAGACCTTTGAGCAGGCCATTATTCCTCTTGATGCGTCGATGAAGGAGATTCCTCCGGTGCAATTCAGCTATTTTGACACCAAATCCGAAAAATACGTCACCCTGAAAACGGATCCCATCCAGGTGGACATCGTACCGGGGGCAGCCTATTCGAAGGCCGTTTCGAATTCTCCCGGACCATCCGGATCTCAACCCACTTCGAACAGTTCCTCCGTTTTGCAGAAGGGTTCGGCAGGGCTAACGCCTATCCATGTGGGTATGGGACCTGTGGTAGCGGATTTGAGACCGATCATTAAAAATCCATGGTTTTTAGGCGCCCAGGGAATCCCCATTGGAGCGCTTTTCCTTGGTCTGTTTTTCACCCGAAAACAAAAGAAGATCTCAGGAGATCCGGGTATGAATCGGAAGAAGCAGGTCAGGCGAAAAGTGGCTCAATCCATAAAGGAGATGGACAGGGCCATGAACGAAAATGATGTTCCGGGTTTCTTNACCGCNTGCCGATNNGCATCACAGGAAAGCCTTGGAGAGATCTGGTCCATTTCGCCGGAGAGCATCACCTTAGCTGAGATCAGAGATCGTTTGTCGGGGAGGGCGGAAGGAATTCGGCACGTCTTTGAGACGGCTGACGCGGTAGCCTATTCAGGCCAGTCTTTCAGCCGGGAGGAACTGAGAAAGTGCAGGGACCTGGTCATCGGTGAGATGGAAAAGATGGGAAAAGGAAGGCAAGCGGAGAATACCTTATGATTCCATCCTTGCCAGGGTATTTGAATGGGATGCGTTTCATTCATCATTCATCATTCATCATTCTCATGTTCGGGGGACAGTATGAAAAAACAGGTTCTTTTTTTGATGGCAGTTTTCGTTTTAGCGGTTTCATGCGTTTCCAACGCCGGTGAGGCGGAAGACCTTTTCTCTCAGGGGAACCGGGCCTATGTGGAGGGCAAGTATAAAACGGCCCTCTCCTGTTACCGGCAGGTGATGGAAACGCAGGGGATCTCGTCGTCGCTCCTTTACAACATGGCCAATGCTTATTATCATATGAAAGACGTGGGAAATGCGGTGCTTTATTATGAGCGGGCTCTTTATCTGGACCCCGGCAATGAAGACATACAGGCCAACCTGCACATGGCGCGAAAGGATTTCGGGCTGGTTGAAAGAGAAAGCGGAAAATGGGAACGTTACTTTCATTTTTTCAACCTGAACGGCTGGACCTGGATAGCGAGCGGGGCCCTTACGGTGTTCTCTCTGATATTTCTTTTAAGAGGGATGTCACAAGGGGCCGGAAGGAACCGTTTGATAAAGGCTATGTCCGTTGTTGCGTTGTGCCTGTTCGTCGTAAGTGGGACTGGTGTTGCGTTGCAATATGAAAAGATGGACTGCGGTATTGTCACGGCCCAAGGGGCAAGTCTTCTGGTTTCTCCTTTTGATGCCGCTTCCAAATCGGGCGCCATCAAGGATGGCAAGATGGTTAAAATTGAAAAAACATACAAGGACTACCTGCTGGTAGAGGAAACCACGGGAGAAACCGGTTGGCTAAAAAAGAAAGCCGTTGAGACGGTGGTTCCCGGCGGGGATCTTGGTTGAGACTGAAAGGGTCGCCCCCGATAAATAAAGGCAAAAGAGGGGCTTGGTTCTGACTTCGTCCACTTGATCCAATTAGTTGAGAGTACGTTCGGAAGGTCATAATCGTAATCGTAATCATAATCTTACTCATTTACGGCCTATTTTAGAGCTGCCCGATTAAGATTACGATCAAGATTATGAGTAAGGAAATAAATCTAATGGACCACGTTAGAACCAAGCCCCAAAAGAGATTTAACCCCGGTGAAACAGCAGCAACAACGGTTTCACTGGGCAGGCGGGGTAAACAAAAAAGCGCAAAAACTCAAACAAAAAAGGAGAGTACCATGACTGATAAAAAGAAAGTTTTCGGCTATACCGGGGCAAAGATTCTGATTCTTGTGACGCTTGTGATGTTCGGGGCTGCCGCTGTTTCAGGAATATTTTCAGTGCCCTTTACTCAGGCTGCGTCGAATGATGGGATGTTGGCCCCTGAAAGTTTTACGGAGCTGGCAAAAAAGAACAGTCCTGCTGTTGTCAATATACGGACCGAAAGAAGTGGTGGGGGCGCTTCTCAGATGTTTAGAGGATTTGAAGGAAATCCCTATGGCAATGATGAGCGCTTCAAGGAGTTTTTTGAGAAATTTTTTGGCGGGCGTCACCAGAAGGAATTCAAGCAGAGAAGCCTGGGGTCCGGATTTATTATTGACGAAGACGGACACATTGTGACGAATAACCACGTGGTCGAAGGGGCCGACAAGATCAAAGTGTTCCTGAAGGACGGGAGGGAATTTGATGCGGTGGTAAAGGGCCGCGACCCCAATACCGATCTTGCGCTGATAAAGATAAAAGCGGATGGGAAGCTTCCCATGGTGGAACTTGGAGATTCAGATGATGCCAAAGTAGGAGAATGGGTTCTGGCCATAGGAAATCCGTTCGGTCTTGAGCATACAGTCACGGCGGGCATCATCAGCGCAAAAGGCCGAGTTATCGGTTCAGGCCCCTACGACGATTTTATTCAGACGGATGCCTCCATTAACCCCGGAAACAGCGGGGGGCCCCTGATTAACATGAATGGCAAGGTTGTGGGAATCAATGCAGCCATTATTGCCGGAGGTACCGGAATCGGTTTCGCTATTCCGGTGAACATGGCCAAGGGGATTATTGCGCAATTAAAATCCAATGGAGAGGTCAGTCGAGGCTGGCTTGGAGTGGGAATACAGGACCTGAATAAGGACCTGAAGGAATATTATGGGATCAAGGAGGGAGAAGGGGTCCTCATTACGCAGGTCTTCAAAGGAGATCCGGCGGACAAAGCGGGAATTGAGCCTAAAGATATTGTGCTTGCCGTCAATGGGGAAAAGGTTGACACCAGCAGGGCACTGAGTCGATTGATTGCCGATAAGGACGTGGGGGAAAAGGT
>DUZB01000352.1 GCA_013349725.1 Deltaproteobacteria bacterium
TTCTTGCATCATTCTTGCATCCCACCTAACAGAACAATGCATCTGCCAGTCTTTACTTTCCCCTATGTCAAAATACCCCCCGCAATCTAAATTGTCAAACTTATATCTCCTTTATTCCATAAATTCATTATGTTTCTTCACAATCGCCTCCATATCCCAACCACAGTACCCCATCCATTTCAAGATCATCCCTTTTAATCTTCCCGGCCCTCCATTCTCATCTGTAAAATCCGTGCCCTCAACACCGGATGTTTTCTTGGATACAATCTATAGCTATATATATAAATTAATGAAATAGTTAAGTATTTTGAAATTGCTGCCGGTTCTGCTCTTAATCCCATATGGAAGGAAATACAATGCCCAAGCAAATATTCAGATCATTTCTCCCATGGTACAGACTGCCCTGGTATATTATCATTGCAAAACTTCTAAGCATTTCGATAAAATCAGCCAAAGAACTCTTCAACAATCCTCGAAAGGAAAAACCCATGCCAAAACTAATCTACGAAACAGAGGAAGCCATCTTTGAGTTTCCTCTCCCCCTTAACAATTGAAACAATCGATCATTACGCCACTGAGAATAATATTGAAGAAGCGGCCCAACTCCTTGATTTCATAGCCGAGTCATCCGATGACTCCATAAACATCCCGGATGAATATGGTCATTTCAATTATATTGCATTGGATCTTCTCTCAAAGAATCAAGGGTCAGTCACCTGCAAAACCTGCAATAAAACCTATCAACCGGATCAGCTCGAACCAACCATTGTGGGCCATGGGAAAAGCCCGTTTTCAATAAATTCAAAAGAGAAAGGAGGGAACGCCTATTGAAAAAGACTGTCAGAACCTGCCTGAAATAGACAATTCTCATCTTCATCATTCTCTCATCCGTGTTTTAAACTATTGGGTAAGCAGTATACCTAATATCTTAGACGGAGGGAAGTAATGTTCGCATATTCGATAGAGGAGATGGTACTTGAAGGTCGGATGGAAGTCGACGAAATTTTTGAATTTGTTAAGAATAATGCAGATTCTATGGATGCATACGGAATGGAGCAGACCATCTTTTCTCGAATAATGCGAATTGGTCTATCAGCCATGAAAGGTTATTTTGCCGAAAAAGGTACTGGTGATATTGGTGATGTGTTGGAGTTGGAGGATGGAACGGTCTTGAAGAAGGAAAAGAGGCTGCTTTGGAAAAACTACTTTTCGGTATTCGGAAAATTTGGGGTTCCTCGTGCCTGTTATCGTACGGATGGCGTTGACGGCGTGATGCCATTGGATGCGCAGGCAAACCTGCCGGAGAGGAGTTATTCTTATCTTCTTCAGGAATGGATGGATCTTCTAAGTATTCGGGACTCATTTGGAGAAGCATCAGTTACGTTGGCCAAGCTTTTGGGATCCGGCATAAGCCCGAGCCGTTTTGAAGTTGTAAATCAGGAATCTTCCAATAATTACGATGCTTTTTATGAAAAGAAGGAGGCTCCGGCGCCTGAAAGTGAAGGACAAATTAATGTGATAGGGTTTGACGGAAAAGGACCATATAGGGATGGAAACTGATTTTCCCCATAGCCTGTAAGACTATGCCTAAATCAATAATTCCCTTCGCAGAGAATTGAGTTCTTCTTTCATCTTAAAGGCGATTTCTGCTTTTCTGTCATGCGGAAGAAATGAACTGTAGATAGCATTTGTTGTCAAGCGTTGAAAATCATCCGCAACCAGCCTGAACTGTTTTCCCGCCAAAAAATACTCACTTGTGAGGCTCACATGAAAAACTTCCGGATCATCCGTATGGAGGCTTACCATCAACCCCTGGTCGTAAAAATTCCTAAAGGGATGATCATTCAGATCTCTAACCAAACCCAGCTGAACGTTACTGGTTAAACACTGTGTTAGCGGAACATGGTTTTTCTGCAGAAAACGGATTAACGATTCATCCTCTCTTGATCGGATCCCGTGATCGATTCTATCGGCATTGAGATCCCTTAAAGCCGCCCAGACACTTTCCGGACCTGCACCTTCACCGGCATGCACGGTACAATTGAAGCCGGCGTTTTTGGCCAGGTCAAATACCTCTTTAAACATGGAAGCAGGAAACGCTTTTTCGTCTCCGGATAAACCAATGCCCACGATAAAATCATCCGAAAGATCAATGATTTTTTCTACCAGAGATCGGGCCGTTTCCGGGCCATGGTGCCGGATAATATTGGCCACCAATTTGGCATGAAAATCGTGTTCCGCTTCCAATTCATGAACGACCTCTTTAATTGCATCAACCGTTTCTTTCAGGGAGTTGCCCAACAAGATATATTTGGACAACGCACAATCAAATTCAACATACCGGACATTTTGAGCTATGAGGGGTGTCAGGATCTCTTTGGCAATTCGGGCGACATCCTGAGGGGTCCTTAAATTATTCGAAACCTGTTGCATTGAATACACAAAATCCGGCAGGCTGTTGAATTTGTAAAGTTTGACGATTTCCACCGGTCCTGGCGCATGATGGCCTGGACGGTTGCGTTTTATCAATGCGTTTGCCGTGGCCGGGCTGATGCATCCTTCCAAATGCATATGGAGCTCCACCTTAGGCATCCAGCGAATAAAATCGGCGAGTCGGCGATCAATATCTTTTTCAAAATGAAAGCCAAGCCCATAGGCATTCTCCCCTTTGAGGAGACTGTCCTGCCTGGCCGATCCGCTACGCCTGCCATGCCCTTTTCTCCTGTCGTAACCACGTCTACGCTCTTTACCACTTCTTCTTTCTTTAATTAATCTCTCCATGGGGCACGACCTCGTCCACCGCATTATGTCCAGCTTGGCCGCAATTCCCTACCTTGTCTTTTCGGCGGAATCGCAAAATACAAAGCCCCGCTCTCCATTTGTCCGGAGCAGCGGGGTTTCTTGGTGACCGTCAACCATTTCAAATCCTCTTTTTTTACGGTTTGAAGAAGAAACTTGCATCGGGAATATGTTGACCGTGTTTTTTTATACTTAGCTCATCTAAAAGTCAATGGAGACCTGACCTTTTAACAAATGGCTGATCCGTGATATGTGCGTATGATAACACTGCGACGTCGCCTGCGGCTGGTATTAGCCGGCTATTTCCCCCTACACTCAATCAAGCGCGCCGCTTCGGATGCGCCGCCATAGGCCTTCATTCTCTCGCCAATCCTTTTGGCATTCTCGGCGAAAGAAACATTCGAAAGGATGCTGAAAACTTTGATACGCACCTCTTCTGCAAAGACATACTTTTTCTTTCCTGTGATGTNTGGCTTAGGTGCGATATAGTCACCTGCTCCCTGAGCGGCAATTCGGCGCGCATTGCTCTCGCGTTCAGAGTATGTCGGAATGATCAAGGCTGGTGTCCCGGTGTACAACCCGGTTTGGCATGATCCATACGGGCTCATCGCCAAACTCCTTTACGGCTGTGGACTCCGCCTCTCCGAATGCGTGACTCTTCGTGTTCAGGACGTGAATTTCGATAATGCTGTCGTGACCATACATGATGGAAAAGGAAAAAAGGATAGAACCGTTCCCCTGCCTCAAACCATTTTGCCGGAACTGCGAAAACATATGGATCTCGTGGCGGACCTACACCAAAAAGATCTTTCAGCCGGATATCATGGAACGTTTCTCCCCGGTTCCTTGGAAAAAAAAGATAAGAATGCCCCCAAGGAACTGGTGTGGCAGTGGTTTTTCCCCGCGAAGACACTGACCCTTATTCCGGAAACCGGGGAACACAGAAGATATCACCTTCATCACCATACCCATGTTCAAAAGGCCATTAAGGGCGCCGTGCAGAGGGCTGAAATCCCTAAACGAGCTTCCTGTCATACCTTTCGTCACAGTTTTGCGAGTCATCTTTTGCAGGCCAATTATGATATTCGTACCATTCAAGAGTTATTGGGACACAGCGATGTAAGAACCACCATGATCTATACCCACACCATCCAGAGCCAGACCATCAAAGCGGCCAAAAGCCCCCTCGATTTCTGATTTCTCCTTGAATTCCATTTTGATACAAAAGCTTAGATAGGACCCCTTGGAATCTTTGCCAAGGGATATTTGGTTTGAAGCATAGATCCCATGGTATGTCAAGGTTTTTAAACATCATCTACAAGGGGAAAACTGATGGAATCGGGGAATGGCGGATTTCGCGGGAGATTTGTTGAAATTACAAGTCAAATGGTTCAAGGTTTCAGGAGAAAGGGGCCACGTGGTCGGCGCCGACTCTTCGCCTGGTTTTTTCCCCTTAGTGTCTGTTACGATACCGAATCAAATTAAGGGCCATCATGGTGGACACCACATCATTTTCTTGATTCATCATTTCGCAAAAAGAAAACAACACCCCCCGATCCGGCTTTGAGGTTGATGGTTTTACCTTGTGGACAGTGACCCGCAACAGGAGGTTGTCCCCTGGCCGGACCGGTTTAAGCCAGCGCAGCTCATCCACTCCAGGGCTTCCCAGGCTGGCCTTTCCTGCCAAATAGTTTTCGACAAACAGCCGCATAAACAGACCGGAGGTATGCCAACCACTGGCGATCAATCCCCCGTAAACCGTTTCCTTGGCTTTGACAGGGTCCGTATGGAAGACCTGAGGGTCGAATTTCTTGCCGAACTCGAGAATCTCATCCTCGGTCACGGTGATGGGTCCGAACTCGTGAATATCGCCTTCCACGTAGTCTTCCAGATACCGATCTTCTCGTGAGGTGGTGAATGTGGTTTTGGTCATTTGTAGGTCCCTTCATCAAAATTGATGGTTAGTTTTTTCTTGGAAAGGCGCGATCCAACGCGCATCAACCCTCTTACCATATCCGTCAAATCGGTGCAAGACTGCCCGATTATTCCTACACTGTTTGCCCTGACTTTCCATTGGAATGGTTTTTATTGACGGACGGATGCGAAAAAGGGTACGAAAATAGTATCTCCAACCTTCAAGCATTCGGTGTTTTTTCAAGTTTTGGGGATAATCGACAGAATTAGATCGTTTCATGCAAATTTCCTCATTTATTCCAAGTGTTTTTGTATTCACAATAGGATAGAAATCTCTTTGTATCACAAATAGTTGAACACGGGAGATGATCCGATGATTGATGAAAAATCAAAAACCAGCCGATTTGTAGGCCTGTTTCTGTTAGGCAATTTCCTGTTTTGTTATCCCGTTTTGACGCTGTTTAATACAAAGGCAGTGTTTTTAGGCATTCCCATATTCTTTTTCTTTATGTTCTCAGCCTGGCTTGTGCTCATCGGCCTGATGATCATCTGTGCGGAAAGCAACCCGAAAATACCTCTGGATAATTCCAAATCAACAGAAGACAGGATCGATTCTTAGATCATGATTGAGCAAAAAGCCATACTCCTCTTGTCTTTCGGATATATCAGCCTTCTGTTTGCCATTGCCTTTTATGGAAGAAAACGGGCGGAAATCGGCAAGAGCATCATCAGCAATCCATATATTTATGCGCTATCTCTTGCGGTATATTGCACGGCCTGGACATTTTACGGCAGTGTCGGCGCTGCAAGCCGATCCGGGATTACCGGGTTTTTAAATATTTATATCGGTCCAACCTTGACCATGATCCTGGGGTTTCCGGTCATAAGGAAGATCATTCGGATCAGCAAAGCAAACAAGATCACCTCCATTGCCGACTTTATTGCATCGCGTTATGGTAAAAGCTCAACCATAGCAGGGGTGGTAACGATTATCGCCGTTCTTGGCATTGTCCCTTACATATCAGTCCAAATTAAAGCCATTTCTACAACATACCAGCTTTTAAGCAGCGGTTCCCAGACGGGCTCATTGACCCAGCCGCCGCCGATGTTTCATGATACGGCACTTTATGTGGCCTTGTTTTTAGCAGCCTTTGCCGTTCTTTTCGGTGCACGGCATCTGGATGCCACGGAGCGTCATGAAGGCCTGGTGGCCGCCATCGCCTTTGAATCCCTCGTGAAACTCCTGGCGTTCCTTTCTGTCGGGCTATTTGTAACCTATGGCATTTATAATGGCTTTGCAGACCTTTTTGAAAAATCCAGTCTCCTTCCCGGGATTAAAAAACTCTTTGTCATGGAAATGAATGCATCCGGGTTCTCGGGATGGTACGGCGGGTTGTTTTTATCCATGCTGGCGATTATTTTTCTTCCCCGTCAGTTCCAGGTGATCGTTGTGGAAAACGTGGATGAAAAACATCTGAATAAAGCCATATGGCTCTTTCCCCTCTATCTGCTGCTCATCAATATTTTTGTCATCCCCATCGCGTTTGCCGGGCTGTTGAGTTTTCACGGGGAAAAAGTTGTGGACGCAGACTTTTTTGCGCTCATGCTTTTGTTAGCCGAACATCATAACGCATTGACCCTGTTTGTATTTATCGGCGGGCTGTCCGCCGCAACGGGAATGGTCATTGTTGAAACCATTGCCTTGTCCACAATGATCTGCAATGACCTTGTCATGCCCGTATTATTTCGACTGTCTGCATTTAAACTCTCCCAAAGAAATGACTTAAGTAATATTCTGTTGAATATCAGACGAGCCGCCATCCTTCTGGTTCTCATCCTGGGATATCTTTATTTCCATTTTGTGGTGAAATATTATACACTTGTATCTATCGGCCTGATCTCATTCGCCGCAGTGGCACAATTTGCGCCGGCCATTATCGGAGGGATCTTCTGGAAGGGCGCCACGCGCGCGGGTGCATTATCCGGTCTGATAGCAGGATTTTTCATATGGGCATATACGCTTGTGTTGCCGTCGCTTGCCCAGGCCCGGTTTCCCTTGGAAAGTCTTTTAACCTACGGTCCCTTTGGGATAGAACTATTGAAACCCCAGCAATTATTCGGGCTGGGCGCAAACCTTGAAGGATTCAACCAGTATGCCCATACGGTATTCTGGAGCATGTTCTTTAATATGGGTCTGTTTTTCGGGGTATCTCTGTTTTCCACACAGGATGAAGTGGAAAAGAAACAGGCGACTTTATTTGTGGATGTGTTCAAGTATTCCGTGGAAGCGGAAAAATCCTCTTTCTGGAGAGCAACCGCTTCCGTAGGGGAATTAAAATCCATTCTTGAACGCTTTCTTGGAAAAGGTCGTACCCATGAGGCCCTGGAGGCGTATGCCAAGGAAAACCACATTAACCTTGAACAGGAATTGACCGCGGACGCAGGTCTTGTCAGTTATACTGAAAAACTTCTGGCAGGGGCCATAGGATCAGCTTCCGCCCATGCCATGGTGACCTCGGTGGTCCAGGAAGAGCCTCTGGGAGTCCATGATATTATGAGTATCCTTGATGAAACCCAGCAGATCATTATTTACAGCCGGGAACTTGAATCAACCACCAGGGATCTTGCTGCTGCAAATGAACGGCTCAAAGAACTGGATCAGTTGAAAAATGAATTTATTTCCACGGTGACCCATGAACTTCGAACCCCTTTAACATCTGTGAGGGCGCTGGCTGAAATCCTGCATTCAAATCCGGATCTTGATGCGGGCCGGCATCAAAAGTTTTCCGGAATCATCATTACGGAAAGTGAAAGGCTGTCCAGGCTGATTAATGATGTCTTAAATTTTCAAAAGATCAAATCCGGGAAAATTCAATGGGAATTTTCAAGAACCGATATTGGAGAAATCATTGAAGACTCCGTGGTATCAACAAGCCAGCTCATTCATGATAATCATATTGATCTGAAATTGGATCTTCCGGAAAAAAGAGTGCATGCGTCAGTGGATCGGGACCGTTTCATACAGGTCATGATCAATCTGCTCTCCAACGCAGTGAAATTTTGTGACACGGATCAGGGACGGATTGAAATCGGCTTATCAAGGGAACCGAATGTCATCCGCGTCTATGTAAAGGACAATGGAATCGGAATCAGTCCGGCAGACCAGGAGCTCATCTTCGAGGAATTCAGGCAAATTAAGGATTCTTCCAAAAGAAGGCCATTTGGAACAGGGGTTGGACTAACCATTACCAAGCATATTATTGAAGCCCATAAAGGCAAAATCTGGGTGGAAAGTGAACTGGGAAAAGGGGCAAAGTTTGTTTTTACGATTCCGATAACACAGGATTCCGGGTCCTCATAAT
>DUZB01000203.1 GCA_013349725.1 Deltaproteobacteria bacterium
ACCGCACTCACAAGAAAAAGCTCGCGCATCTCCTTCAAAACCCTGCTCAAAACCCTGGAAATGGGTGCGCGAAACGCTGTGATTGTGGCCGTGGCCTGCGCGGCTGCAGGGATCATCGTGGGGGTGGTCAACCTGACCGGCACCGGGCTTCGTTTTTCGTCTCTCGTGGTCTCCCTTTCACAGGGAATCCCGCTGTTGGCCCTGGGTCTGGTTGCTTTTACCTCCCTGCTTCTTGGAATGGGATTGCCCGTTACCGCATCCTATATCGTGCTGGTCATCCTTGCCGGGCCGGGACTTTCAGACCTGGGCATCCCACTCCTTACGGCCCACATGATTGTCTTCTGGTACAGCCAGGACGCGAATATCACCCCCCCTGTTGCCCTGGAATCTTTTGCGGCATCGGGCATTGCCGGATCGAATCCCATGCGGACGGCATTTACTTCCTGGAAACTGGCCAAGGGAATCTATATCATTCCCGTCATCATGGCCTATCATCCGCTCCTCCTGAACGGCCCTACCGGTGAGGTAGTCCAGACGGTCCTGTTCTCCACCCTGTCCATTACGGCCTTCGTAATCTGTATGGAGAAATATTTCCTGACGTCCATCACCTGGGTTGAAACCATCCTGTATGGAGTGAGCGCCATCCTCCTGATATGGGCCGACGATTCACTGAATTACTTAGGGTGCATCCTGTTTGTTGTCCTTGTCGCAATTCAGATCATCGCGAAGAAAAAGAAAGGAAAAGAGAAAAGAACATGACAACCATTCACGGCTTTGAGCTGTTGCAGGAACAGGAAATCAAGGAAATAAAGGCTGTGGCGAAGCTGTTCCGCCATGCAAAAACGGGGGCTGAACTTCTCTCCCTCACTGCGGATGATGAAAACAAGGTTTTCGGCATCACTTTTCGTACACCCCCTTCCGATTCAACGGGCGTAGCCCACATACTGGAACACTCCGTTCTTTGCGGGTCGAGTAAATATCCTGTGAAAGAACCATTCGTAGAGCTCTTGAAGGGATCCTTGCAGACGTTTCTCAATGCGTTTACCTATCCGGATAAGACCTGCTATCCCGTCGCCAGTCAGAACCTGCAGGATTTTTATAACCTGATTGATGTCTATCTGGATGCGGTTTTTTATCCCAGGATTACTCCCGCCATATTCCAGCAGGAAGGATGGCATTTCGAGCTGGAAAAAATCGATGAAGCCCTTTCTTATAAAGGGGTGGTGTATAATGAGATGAAAGGGGCCTATTCTTCCCCGGACAATGTCCTGTCGGAGTGCTCTCTTCAAAGCCTTTTCCCGGACAATGCCTACGGCCTTGATTCCGGGGGCAATCCAAAGGAAATTCCGAATCTCACCTATGACCAGTTCCATGCTTTCCATGAGAAATACTATCACCCATCCAACGCCAGGATATACTTCTACGGGGACGATGACCCGGACGAGCGGCTGAAGCTCCTGAACGCGTGTCTTCAGGATTTTGAGCCCCTTCAGATGGTTTCCAGAATAGATCTGCAATCTTCCTTCACGGAACCCAAACGCCTGACCCGTCCCTTCATGGCGGGAGAGGCGGACGAAGACGGCCCGAGAGGGATGGTCACCGTAAACTGGTTGTTAGCGGAAACGTCGGATGTTGAAGCGAATTTTTCCTTGCGCATTCTTGAATACATGCTCCTTGGCATGCCCGGCTCACCTCTTCGAAAGGCGCTCATCGAATCAGGATTGGGGTCGGATTTAGCGGGGGATGGCCTGGGAGATGAATTGAGGCAGATCACTTTTTCTACCGGACTGAAAGGAGTACGGGTGAAGGATGCAGACAGGGTTGAAGCGCTGATCCTCACGACGCTTGGCGATCTCGCCCGAGAAGGAATTGATCCCAAAACAAGGGACGCCGCCTTGAATACGATAGAATTCAGGTTGCGGGAAAACAACACGGGCAGTTTTCCAAGGGGCCTCCTGCTCATGTTGCGGTCCCTGACCACCTGGCTTTACGACGGCGACCCTCTGGCCTTGCTGGCCTTTGAAAAGCCGCTTCAAGAAGTAAAGAACAAGGCGCTTGCCGAACCTTTCTTTTTTGAAAAGATGATGGTCCGTTGCTGCTTTCCAATCCCCACCGAACCACGGTGATTTTAGAGCCGGACACATCGCTTCGGGAGCGGGAGGAAGCGGACGAAAAAGCCCATTTGAAAAAGATTCAGGAGGCCATGAAACAAGACGATTTGCAACGTGTCATGGAAAATGCCGGAGAGCTGAAACACTCCCAGGAGGCCCCTGATTCTCCGGAAGCCCTGGCCGCCATTCCCATGCTAAGCCTGAACGACCTGGATAGAAAAAACAGAATCATCCCTCTGACACTTGCTGAAGAGTCCGAAAGCAGATTGCTTCTCCATGATCTTTTCACCAATGGGATTGCCTATGTGGATCTGGGTCTTGATCTTCACGGATTGCCATTCAAATATCTTCCTTACATTCCCCTGTTTGGACGCGCCTTGACGGAGATGGGCACGGAAAAAGAGGACTTTGTTGCCCTTCACCCAGCGCATCAGCAGCACAACCGGCGGAGTCAGGGCCCATCCGTTCAGCTCGAACAGAAAAGATTCCGAAAAGAGCACCTCGTGGCTTTTTGTAAGCGGCAANGCCATGTACAGCCAGGCGGCNGACCTGATGGACGTCTTCAGGGATATTCTCCTGACCGTGAAGCTGAACAACAGGGAGCGATTCCGGCAGATGGTCATGGAAGAAAAGGCCAGGATGGAGCAGAAAATGATCCCTGCCGGCCACCAGATGGTCAATCTCAGGCTTAAATCCCATTTCAGCGAGTCCCACANGGCGTCGGAACAGATGGGAGGGGTCAGNTATCTTTTCTTTCTAAGGGAACTGTCCAGGGCCGTCGATAACGACTGGCCCGGAGTTCTCTGTACCTTGCAGGAAATCCACCGGATNATTCTGAACCGAAGNACGATGCTTGCGAACATCACTGTAGATCAGACCGGCTGGACCGTGCTTCAACCCCTTCTGAGCGGTTTTCTGAAAACCCTGCCGGGAACTTCCATTCCCAAATCGGATTGGTCATGGGGAACGGACCCGGTTTCTGAAGGCCTTACGATTCCGTCCCAGGTCAACTATGTGGGAAAAGGCACAAATATTTACCATACCCCATACCGGTTTCACGGATCGGCGCTGGTGATTACCCGGTACCTTCGCAATGGATGGTTATGGGATCAGGTACGGGTGCAGGGGGGTGCTTATGGCGCGTTCTGTATGTTAGATCGGCTCTCCGGCGTCTTGACCTTCCTCTCCTACAGGGACCCCAATCTCCTCAAGACAGTGGAAACATTCGACAGGACTGCGCGGTTTCTTCAAGAAATCTCCCTGAGCAGGGAGGAACTGACCAAGAGCATTATCGGCGCCATCGGAGACATGGACAGTTACATGCTGCCCGATGCCAAAGGATTTGCTTCCATGGTCCGCCACCTCATCGGCCATACGGAAGAGAACCGGCAACAGATGCGCGAGGAGATTCTTGCAACAACAGAGAAAGATTTCAGGGCTATGGCTCCGGCTCTCGAAAAGGTAAGGGAAGACGGAATTGTCAAGGTGCTGGGTTCGCCCACCGCCATGGAAGAGGCGGAAAAAGAAAGACCGGGATGGCTGAAGAAGGTAAAGGTGATTTGATCGGAAACCGTCAACGGTTCTTTTCTGATATATAGCTGTAGGGATTGGTGGGTCCGTGCCCGGCCCCGATTTTCAATCCGGACGAGATGGCTCGGGTGATGAATTTTTTTGCCTTTGCTACGGCATCGTTCACAAGGTGGCCCTGGGCCAGGAAGGTGGCCAGGGCAGCCGAAAGGGTGCAACCGGTCCCGTGGGTGTTTTTGGTGTGTATGCGAGCGGCGGCGAAACTGTAAAAGGAATGGCCGTCGAAAAGAATGTCCACGGCCTCTCCTTCATGATGCCCTCCCTTGATCAGGACATGGCCCGGACCCATGTCGTGAATCTGTTCTGCCGATTTCCGCATTTCAGAAAGATCGCCCACAGGAAAACCGCACAGTAGAGAAGCTTCCGAAAGGTTGGGAGTCACCAGGTCGGCCAGTGGAAAGAGGTTGCGTTTCATGACATCGATGGCGTTTTGCGTGAGAAGAGGATCGCCGCTTGTGGACACCATGACCGGATCCACCACGAGATGTTGTACCTTGTATTTTCGTAACTTTTCCGCAACGGCTTCCACCACGTCACCCGTTGCCAGCATTCCTGTCTTGACGGCGTCAGCGCCGATATCCGACAGGACCGATTCCATCTGCTTTTCAATAAAAGAAACGGGAACAGGGTGCACCCCCTGAACCCCGATCGTGTTCTGGGCCGTGACGGCCGTGATCACGCTCATGCCGTAGGCGCCTAAAACGGTAATCGTCTTCAGATCCGCCTGAATTCCGGCGCCTCCACCAGAATCCGATCCTGCAATGGTCAAAATCCGCTTCATGTACTAATTACCTCCACGGAACAAGTCTACGTTCCAGTTTTTCCAGTATCCAGGCAAACGATATGCCCATGAGGGAAAGAACCAGTATCCCGAATAACAGGCGTGGGGTCTGCATGAGATCCGCGGCGGAAAGAACCAGAAACCCGATACGCCACAGGCTGGCCGCCAGATGTTCCAGAATCTCACCGCTCTGTACCATCTCAAGGCCCGAACGGAGCACTGCGGTAAAGGGTGGCAGAAACAGAGGCGTCACAAGACCCGAGCGGCCAAGGATTTCCCACGCTGCAAACACGGCCAGGACAGACAAAACGCTCACAACCCGGTTCTCCCTGCGTACCAGAAATCGGGTCTTGTCCTCAACCACTTTCCGTTCACTGGCCATCTTTAAATTTACCCCCTGACCTGTCCCCATATCTGATCCAGGTAATGCACGAAACGAGGATCTACCTTGACCTTTTCCCTGCGGGGCCGGGGAAGTTCAATGGGGACAATTTCTTCAATTCCGCCCGGCCGACCCTCCCATGATAACCACCCGATCAGCCAGGAAAACCGCCTCCGGGATGTAATGGGTAATGTACAGGAGACTCTGCCGGGTGGTCTCTCGTATATGCGGGAAAGTTCCAGCTGCATATCCATCCGTATCTGGGCGTCCAGGGCGAAGAAAGGTTCGTCCATGAGAAGAAGTTCGGGGGAAACCGCCAGTGCCCTGGCGATGGCGGTCCTCTG
This sequence comes from Deltaproteobacteria bacterium, assembly GCA_013349725.1. The sequence continues at coordinate 5,206 of DUZB01000203.1, forward strand.
CTTCATGCCGCCGGATAACTGGTGAGGATAATGATTCTCAAATCCCTCGAGACCAACCAACCTGATGAGATGGTCTGCCGTGTGGTTTCTGCGGTCTGAAGGGATTCCCTGCTCCTCAAGACCGAACGTGATATTTTTTCGAACGGTCCGCCATAATACGGATCTTCAAGCCGTTTGCCATGGCATTGTAAAGCCCGGCGGTCAATCCGGTGGCTCCCACGTCCAGGTCCCCGGCTGCCAGGGCCATGGCAACCGGCTGGGCGGATTTCATGAATTTCACCTCCACATCCAGGCTTTCTTCCTTGAAAAGACCCCTTTCCATTGCAATAAAGATGGGGGCGGATGAAGTCAATCGAAGGGCCCCGATCCGGATCGTATCCCCGGCCTGGGCAAGGCTTGTTTCCGTGCAGAAAAAAAGGAGAAGAAGCCCTGTAAAATAAAGGATTCTTCTGGAAGAAAGGGATGCCATTATGATACCCTCCACGGGCAGAAAAAAGTTGTCATTTTCCATGAACGACATTATTCTTGACCAGGTGGTCACTCAAGTCAAGTGAAAATTGAATGGGAACCGAACGGAGGAGACAGGAGAATTCACGGCGTTTATACCCTGGCCGGCAAACCATTCTGCATGCACATGGCCGAATCGAGAGAGGAAATAGAATTTCTCCAAACGGGAAAAGGGACGTGGGCGGATCTGATGTTCGCAGCCCAAATCGACTTTTCAGGGTGGAAATGCTTTGGGAACCGGCCCGTTGAACTGGCTTTCAAACAGGGCCTGCTGGATAAGGACACCCTCGCTGTTCATGTACTGGAAGTAACCCCGAGGGAGGTGGAATTGTTAGCCGAAAGCAGGTGCGGGGTTTGCCTCTGCCCCCGTTCCAACTGGACCCTGCACGGAAAGCTCCCGGATATGGAAAGGTTTCTGAAGGCCGGAATCCATCCGGCATTGGGCACGGACTCTCTGGCTTCCGAGGCACTCGTTTCAGGATCTGATTTGAAAGTGCACTTTGTCGAACAGGATACAAATATTCAATGGAGAGATCATGTCATTTAAAAATCTGCAATCGGTGATCAAAGACTTTGAGGATCGGGGACAGCTTGTAAGGATCAGTGAGCCCTTGAGCCCGAAGCTTGAAATGACCGAGGTGACCGACAGGGTGGTGAAAAACGGAGGCCCGGCGCTCCTTTTTGAAAATCCACAAGGATACGACATCCCGGTTCTTACCAACCTTTACGGTAGCCTGGACCGGATCAGGTCCATCTTCAACATTCAGGAACTGGATGACCTGGGGGCCGGATTTGTCCGGTTTCTGGAGATGGCGCCTCCAAAGGGCTGGGTAGAGAAGCTGAAACTTCTGCCGGTACTCAAAGAGGTGGCAGACGTCTTTCCGAAGACCATAAAAAATGCCCCCTGCCAGGAAGTGGTTCATGCGGATGATCCTGACCTGGCCCGCCTGCCGGTCCTGACCTGCTGGCCCTACGACGGGGGGCCTTTTATTACTCTCCCCCTGGTAATCACGCGCCACCCTACCACCGGAAAACGAAACATGGGGATGTACCGCATGCAGGTCTACGATGGTCGTACCGCAGGAATGCACTGGCACATTCACAAAGACGGCGCCGCCCATTACAGGGAAGCATCGGACGAAGGCCTTTTTCCCGTTGCCGTTGCCATCGGAGCTGATCCCATCACCACCTATTGCGCCACAGCCCCCCTGCCGGACGGGGTGGACGAACTGATCCTCTCCGGATTTTTGAGGGGAAAACCGGTGGAGATGGTTAAATGCATTACCTGTGATCTGGAGGTCCCTGCGGAGAGCCAGTTCATTCTGGAAGGGTACCTTCAACCGGGAGAATCGAAAACGGAAGGCCCCTTCGGGGACCATACGGGATATTATTCTCCGGCCGACCGTTATCCGGTTTTTCATCTCACGGCCATGACCCACCGTAAAGATCCCGTTTATCCCGCCACCATTGTCGGATATCCCCCCATGGAAGATCAGTGGCTTGGCAAAGTGACGGAAAGGCTCTTCCTGCCTCTGATCCGGCAGCAGCTTCCTGAAATCATTGATATGAATCTTCCTGTGGAAGGGTGCTTTCACAATCTGTGCTTTGTGAGTATCAACAAGAGATATCCGGGGCATGCCCACAAGGTGATGCAGGCCATCTGGGGGTTAGGGCAGATGATGTTCACCAAAATGATCTTTGTTTTTGACAGGGAAGTAAACGTGCAGGACCTGTCCCAGGTGCTCTTTCATCTCGGTGGCAACGTGGACCCTGCAAGGGATCTGGTGCAGGTCAAGGGACCTGTTGATGCGCTGGACCATGCTTCCAGTCTGCCGCGCCTGGGGACCAAGATGGGCCTGGACTGCACGGTCAAGTGGCCTTCGGAAGGATATGATCGTGGATGGCCCGATCTGATCCGCATGTCTCCAGAGGTGGTGAACAGGATAGACGGTCTCTGGAGAAAATTGGGACTGTGAGCGCGAAAACTTTTTTCTCTCTCATCAAGATCGAACATACCCTGTTCGCACGGCCCCTGGCATTGACCGGGGCGGTTTTAGGCGCCAGGGGAATGCCCGATCTTTGGACCCTGCTCGTCATGGCAGTGGCATTTACGGCGGCTCGGGCTGCCGCCATGGCCTTTAACCGCCTTGTAGACAGCCGACTGGATGCCCGGAATCCAAGGACTGCGGAAAGGGAAATCCCCACAGGGGCCGTCGGCCTGGGGGTTGTTTTCTGGACGGCCGGTTTTGATATCCTCTACGCCTGCCAGGATGTGGAGTTTGACCGGGAAAAAGGACTCCACTCCATTCCCGCAAACCTAGGCACAGGGACGGCCATGAAGCTTGCGGCC